>CAMGDK010000012.1 GCA_946042285.1 uncultured Clostridia bacterium
TGTTACACGGTTTGGTATTGTTACACTTGTTAAGCTGCTGCAATTATAAAATGCATCATAACCTATTCTTGTTACACGGTTTGGTATTGTTACACTTGTTAAGCTGCTGCAATTATAAAATGCACCATCAACTATGCTTGTTACACTGTTTGGTATTGTTACACTTGTTAAGCTGCTGCAATCAGAAAATGCATCACCTATGCTTGTTACGCTGTTTGGTATTGTATATGATGTTCTCGTGTTGCCGGCAGGATATTGAATTAACTTTGTTTTATCTTTGTTAAACAATACTCCGTCTTGTGAAGCATAGTTTTGATTATTGCCATCGACAATTATTTCCGATAAACTGCTGCAATCAGAAAATGCCCAACTACCTATGCTTGTTACACTGTTTGGTATTCTTACACTTGTTAAGCCGCTGCAATAAGCAAATGCAGATTCACCTATGCTTGTTACACTATTTGGTATTGTTACACTTGTTAAACTGCTGCAATAAGCAAATGCAGATTCACCTATGCTTGTTACACTGTTTGGTATTGTTACACTTGTTAAGCTGCTGCAATTATAAAATGCACCTTCACCTATGCTTGTTACACTGTTTGGTATTGTTACACTTATTAAACTGCTACAATTATAAAATGCATATTTACCTATACTTGTTACGCTGTTTGGTATTGTATATGATGTTCTCGTGTTACCGATAGGATATTGAATTAACGCGGTTTTATCTTTGTTAAACAATACTCCGTCTTGTGAAGAATAGTTTTGATTATTGCCATCGACAATTATTTCTGCTAAACTGCTGCAACCTAAAAATGCACCTCCACCTATGCTTGTTACACTGTTTGGTATTGTTACACTTGTTAAGCTGCTGCAATAAGCAAATGCACTACTACCTATGCTTGTTACGCTGTTTGGTATTATATATGATGTTCTCGTGTTACCGATAGGATATTGAATTAACTCGGTTTTATCTTTGTTAAACAATACTCCGTCTTGTGAAGAATAGTTTTGATTATTGCCATCGACAATTATTTCTGCTAAACTGCTGCAATTATAAAATGCACATTCACCTATGCTTGTTACAATGTTTCCTATTGTTACACTTGTTAAGCTGCTGCAATTATAAAATGCTTCATAACCTATACTTGTTACACTGTTTGGTATTGTTACACTTGTTAAGCTGCTGCAATTAGTAAATGCATAAGAACCTATGCTTGTTACACCGTTCTTAATTACAATTGTTTTGATTAAACTACTCTTTGAAGCCCAAGGAAAATTGAAACTGGAATATCCATCCATCATCGGTCCGGTGCCGGAGATAGTCAATAGTCTTGTTTCAGTATTGAGAGTATATGTGACACTCTCACCGCACGAGCCGGATAACTCCTCTGCAAATACCTTTAGATTTAACCCTGCTGTAATACTGATGAGCATTACGATTGACATAAATAAGCTAATAACCTTTTTCATACATTTTCCTCCAATAGAAACATATTCAACATTATAATTATACATTTTACCATATAAACAGTCAACAAACATTATCTACATTATCTACAAAAACATGTATATAATTAAGTGTAAAATCACAAAAAGCAATCGTTTTGATTGCTCTTCTTTGGCGCAGAAGGAGAGACTCGAAGGCTCCGCCTTTTCGTTTGCTTCGCAAATTATCCGATTGTATATCCGTGCTCCTCTGCCTCCGTCATACCGTCGCACATGGATTATGAGTTCTCGCCTCTCCTTCGTTCTAACCAAAATAAAAAAGAGCAATCGTTTTGTTGCTCTTCTTTGGCGCAGAAGGAGAGACTCAAAGGCTTCGCCTTTTCGTTTGCTTCGCAAATTATCCAATTGTATATCCGTGCTCCTCTGCCTTCGGCATACCGTCGCACATGGATTATGAGTTCTCGTCTCTCCTTCGTTCTAACCAAAATAAAAAAAGAGCAATCGTTTGATTGCTCTTCTTTGGCGCAGAAGGAGAGACTCGAACTCTCGCGCCGGTTACCCGACCTACGCCCTTAGCAGGGGCGCCTCGTCACCAACTTGAGTACTTCTGCAAGCTGACGGGTTTAACCTGTCAAGATTTAATACACCTTTTCGGTGCTGTATTACTTTAACACAAGAAATGTGAAAAGTCAATAGAAAGATATATAGTTTTTTTGAATTTCTATTATAATTTTCTGCCAAGGTTCATAATAATTAGCGGTGATGGAAATGAGAAAAAAGCTCTTTGCAACAGAAATAGCAGGATTTATTTTTGTTTCAATAACCGGAACGCTTTGCCACTTTGCTTACGAGTGGAGCGGGTTTAATATTGCCGTCGGACTTTTTTGCCCTGTTAACGAAAGTGTTTGGGAGCATTTAAAGCTATTATACTTCCCTTATCTGCTGTGGGGTATTATTCAGTGCTTTAAGTACAAGGATTGCAAGCAAATACTAAGCTGTAAATGCATCGGTGCAATATGTGCGATGATGACAATTACAGGCTTCTTTTACACCTATTCCGGTATTATCGGCAAAACGATTGATGCGCTAAATATTTTATCATTCTTCATTGGAGTTTTGGCAGGATTTGCGATTGACTACACGCTGATTAAATCCGTTAAATTTGACTCTACAAAATCACTGATTGCAAGTATAATTGTGTTTCTGATTTTGTGTGCAATATTCTTTCTTTTCACAATATATCCGCCGATTATTCCGCTTTTTCGCGATCCGCTAAGCCTCAGCTACGGGATATGAGCGATGTAACCTCGGCAATTCGCCTGCCGACGTCCTCGACACAATGAGCGTCGGATCCGGTTGAAAAGCCAACGCCGGAAGCCTTTGCAGCCTTAAAGAAATCATCATTAACACCAAGTCCCTTTGATGTGTTCATTTCTAACAGGACATTATGCTTTTTTGCGTTGTTGCACAATCTAACATATTCCTCGTTCAAGTCGTAATCGGGATAAAGCGAATGGCAGGTAATCAAATCAGGATGCGCGATGATGTCGAAAATACCGCTTTCAACAAGAGAATTTTCAAGTGCAAAATAGCGCCTGTAAATCTTATTAAAATCCTTGCCGAGCCACTGATATTTACGCTGATTGAATGTCCAGTTATCAACCCAATGAACAGAGCCTATGAGATAGTCAAAATATCCGTCCGACACAAGCTTTTGAATTAAATCGCAATGCTGCTCAAAGTAGCATATTTCAAGACCGAACGACACCTTAACAGGATAATCCTTGCTTCTGATTTTATCAATAAGCGCCTTGTACTCGTCAAGGGTATGGGCGCTTTTTGCCTTGCCGTCAAACCATCTTTTTTGATACAGGCTATATTCCCTCGCCTCTTTAAAGGTTTCGTGAAAATCCTTAAATCTTATACTGTGCTCAAGCAGGCAAATCTCCTCCATTCCCATTTGCTCTGCCTTGTTAATAAACCGCTCAATCCACTGCACCTCATACGGTCCGCGTTCAATATGTATATGCAAATCCTTCATAGCAACCACCTTTCAATATGTTATATTCTACAACAAATTGAAATTACATACAAGTGGAGAAAAAATTTAGGTTTTAAGTAAAAAAATCTTGACAACAACAAAATCTTAATATATAATATCGCTTGCAGATGGCCCGGTAGTTCAGTTGGTTAGAACGCTAGCCTGTCACGCTAGAGGTCGACGGTTCGAGCCCGTTCCGGGTCGCCAAACGGGTGGTGTAAGCATCACCCATATTTTTTTGCTGATATGGCTCAGGCGGTAGAGCACATCCTTGGTAAGGATGAGGTCACCGGTTCAAGTCCGGTTATCAGCTCCAATTAAAAGAGATGCCCTTTTGGGTGTCTCTTTTAATTATATTTATACGGACTTGAACCGAGTGACACGAGGCTCCAAATCTTTGATTTGGGAGAAAAGGTACAGTGTACCTTTTCGTAGCGAGTGGTTACCTTGAAGTCCGGTTATCAGCTCCAAAAAAGACGGTTTCTCAACCGTCTTTTTCTTTTTGCCATATTGCCCAAAAGTGTCTTAAACACTCACTCTTTCAAAAGCTCATGGACCACTTGAGAAGTTATTGGAAATCTACAGATTTCCTCGATAACACCAACATCTCAACCAACTTGCAACTGAGGACGCAATTTTATTTTGCATACAAACTATATGTTCCGTGTTGCTCTCTGCTATAATAATCTGTTTGAGTAAGTGCATTATTATCGTTTATTGCAGATTGAATTAGTTTCTTTGTAAGGTCCGGCACATCATCCCTTGAAAGTGCTTCGTAAATATCTAACCAAACGACCTCACTGTTTTCATCATTATCAGATGTAGCCTCTCCACTAACATAATCAAGAGAAAAGGCAACATACCAATCCTTGAAATTGAACCTTATAGCAATAATGTCTTTTGGTTCAACAGTAATCCCTGTTTCCTCCTTGTATTCTCTTACGACAGCTTCTTGCGGTGTTTCGTTATAGTTCAAATATCCACCGGGAACAATGAGCAAGTTTTTACCTGCACCGTATGTATGCCTTGCAAGTAATACCTTGTTATCTCTGATTAAAACTCCTGTTACGCTTTGCTGCCAATTTGTATTTTCTGTATTCATAATTATTTCCTTTCTTATTAACTATATTTCTTTTACTAATAGTCTATCAATTCCACCACCGTAATTTGTAATTTCTTTAATGAACTGATATCCATATTTTTCGTATAATCCCTCAAATTCTGTTGGTATATATGTTTCATAAAATCCAATCTCTTTAGCATAATGGTTAGCGAATTCAATAAGCTTTTCACTAATTCTATTTCCTCTAAAATCTTCTCTAACATATACACTCGATATCCATGGATATAGCTCTGGTAATGGATAATAATCTGTTTTCATTATGGAACACATACCAACTATTTTTCCATTAACAGTTGCAACAAAAATTGTTTCCCATTCTGTAAAACCCCAATTTTCGACCATCAAAGCAAGATGTTCTTTTACCTCAAGCCAAGAACAGTTCTTTATAAAATCAAGAAGTTCTTTTGCGATATCTGTATCTTTTTCAACTTTTAATATTTTCACATTTTTTATTATCCAATCTTTCTTTGTTAGCTTATAGCAAATTATCGGCATACCATCAACCTCTGCTATGTGTCTAACAGAATATGACAACGAATCCTTGAGTGGAATTTGAGTCATTCCAATTTTTTGCATTACTCTTCCAGAGCCAATGTTTTTATCAACATATTCAGCCTCGATGGCTTCAATACCAATTTCACCGAACAAAAAATCTCTAACAGCTGTTGCAGCTTCTGTCACAATACCCTTGTTCCAAAATGTGCTGTCAATCTGCCAACCAATCATTGCTGTTGTATCAATGATTTTAACCACATCAATACTTCCTATCACAGTGTTGTCATACACTATTGCCCAATTATATCTGTCGTTTTTTTTGTATTCATCAATCCACATATCACAAAGTGCTTTTGTGTCGTTTATAGATTCGTGAGGAGTCCATGAAACATATTTAGCAACTTCCTCTTTCACAGTGTATTTGTACATATCAATATAATCGTTTTCTTGTATTTTTCGTAGTGTTAGCCTTTCTGTTTGAATAGTTTGTGTTCCTTTGTGATTTAACATTTTAATTCCTCCTTAAACAAAAAATAACCCGTTGATGATATGCTCATCAACGGGTTTGTAATTATGATATGAAAATATATCTACACCGAAAATGAACATAACAAAGCAAATCCATACGCTCTACGCATAGATTTTCTTGCTCTTTTAAGTTCAAAATTAGGTGTGAACATAATATTGCTTCCTTTCAAATATTGAATACATACTAACACTAAAAGAACTATTTGTCAATGCATCATTCTTTCTTTGTACTACACCACTCTATGAATGATGACTTTAGCACCTTTAGGTTTTTGCCGATTCTTAACGAAGGAAAGTTCTCACGATAGAACAGATTTCCCGTTACAACCAAGGACCTTACCTTTTTAATCAGGACAGTCCCAAGTTGCACAAAATGTACAAGTAGGGACTGTCCCTATTTGTACATTGTTGTAATATTTTTGTTTGAAAAGTTTGATAATTTATACCATTAGTATATTGTGAGGTTTTTTATTTTGCTAACAATTCATCAACAGTATTGACAAAAAGCATTGTAAATGATAGAATTATCGAGGCAAGGGCGTTCTGTTTCAGAACGCCTTGACTTTTAGCATCAGTGTTGCAAACAGGAGGAATATCATGAATAAACTTGTAACTAAAATCGGTGCTGCTGCTATGTCAATAGTAATGGCATCAGCATGTATGCTTTCGGCGGGGAATGCATTTGCTGCTGCGTCACCGATTGCTCCGCTTGATAACAGCGTAAAAATGACATTCGCGGCTTGGGGTGACCCTCAGGTTTCGACATATATCAAGTCTCGTGAGCCTTATGTCATTTCATCGTCGAACGATTTGAAGAACGCACAGACAAATATTGACGCCTTAGTTATCGCAGGTGATATTGCAGAAAACGGTAATCAGGCTGAATACGACATTGTTTACAACAATTTAGTCGGCACAGGTGTTGATAATTTTATCACTGCAACAGGTAATCATGATGTTAGGCGCGGTGAATTTTCAGCTATCGAAAGCACATTTGTAGGCTTCACAAACAGGCTTAACGCCGACGCAGGCAGTGCGCTCGTCATTGATTCACTCCATTACAGCTATGATGTTAACGGATACAGATTCATCGTTCTCGGAACCGAAAAGTCAATGTACGAGGAAGCATCAATCAGCACAAAGCAGATTAAATGGCTTGACTCGCAGCTTGCAGATGCAACAAAAAGCGGCAAGCCTGCATTTGTTGTTATGCATCAGGTGTTAAAGGATACTCACGGTCTTCCTGACACATGGGGCGGATTTGCCGAGGGTGCAGGTACTGTCGGTGAGCAATCCGACGAAATCAAAGCAGTGCTCGGTAAGTACAGCAATGTAATTCTTATTTCAGGTCACCTACACACAGGCTTAGGCAAATATTCTTATGAAAAAATCGGAAACATCCATTCAATAAATCTACCCTCTATCGGTGTTGATAACGACATGGGTACAAACAACGATAACGCAACGGGCTATGTTGCCGAGGTTTACGAAGGCAAGGTAATTTTCCGTGCAAGAAATTTTGAAAAGGGCGAGTATATTCCCGAATACGACATCACCATCCCTCTTAGCAAGGTTAAAAGCATAAAGGCAACATCAAGCTTTACTTATGACGGAAAGACTAAGTCGCCGAAGGTTACACTTACCGATTTCAACGGCAAAAAAATCAGCTCTAAAAACTATACCGTTAAATATCCGAGCGGCAGAAAAAATGTCGGTACATATCAAATCAAAATCACATTTAAAAACAGCCTAAAGAATAATCCGGTATTAACCAAGGAATTTACTATTGTTCCTGCATCAACAAGCATAACGGGAGTTGCATCGAAATCAAAGGGCTTTACTGTTAAGTGGAAAAAGCAGACAAACCAAACCTCAGGCTATCAAATTGAATACAGCACAGATAAAAAATTTGCAAAGTCAAAGACAATTACAATCAAAAGCAATGCTTCGACAGGCAAGACTGTTTCAAAGCTTAATGCAAAGAAAAAATACTATGCCCGTATTCGCACATTCAAAACGGTTAAGGGCACAAGGCTTTGCTCTTCATGGTCAAAGACTAAATCAGTTACAACAAAGTAAAATCCGCAAAGGAGCTAACGATGAAAATACTATCGGCAATCCTGATTATTATTGCTGCAGCAATAGTAATTACACTAATAAAAGCATTATTTTACAAGGCAGATGTGCCTACACCGGAGAGCTTCCCCGAAGAAAGAGTTGACTCAAAAAGAGTACAGGAAAAGCTTTCGGGTGCAATTAAAATCAAAACAATTTCCCGTGCTGACGAAAGCCAAACCGATTGGGCTGAATTTGACAGGTTTCATGAATTTCTCAAGGAGTCATTCCCACTTGTTCATGAGAATTTAACTGTTGAAAAAGTATCAAAGGCAAGCCTTTTGTACTACTGGAAGGGCAGTGATGAAGGACTTGATCCTATCGCGTTTCTTGCTCATCAGGATGTTGTGCCTGTTGCCTCCGGCACAGAGGATGATTGGGAGCATCCGGCATTCGACGGCTTCAACGACGGCAAATTCATTTGGGGCAGAGGTGCGCTCGACATGAAAAACCACCTTATCAGCCTTCTTGAGAGCGTTGAGACACTTCTTGAGGAAGGATACAAGCCTGTAAGAAGCGTATATCTTTGCCTTGGTCACAACGAGGAAATCGTTGCCGGCACTAACAACGGAGCAAGGGAGCTTGCAGACACTCTTGAGGCAAGAGGCGTTCATCTCGACAGTGTTATTGACGAGGGCGGTGCGATGCTCAACGCAAACGTTAAGGGTATTCTTGAGGCTAACCTTGCCGGTATAGGTGTTGCCGAAAAGGGCTACGCTGACTTTAAGATTACGGTTAAATCAAAGGGCGGTCACTCGTCACAGCCACCTGAGCACACTGCCATCGGTATTCTTGCAAAAAAGGTTTTAAATCTTGAAAATCATCAATTCAAGGCAAAAATACTGCCGTTTGTATATAATCTTTTCAACGACATCGGTAAAAGAACAACCTTTATCGGCAGATTTGTATTCTGTAATCTTTGGCTTTTGAAGCCATTACTTCTCAAAATTATGACAAAGATACCGCCTGCTGCATCACTTGTAAGAACAACTACCGGTGTTACAATGGCAAGCGGCTCACCCGCTGCGAATGTGCTGCCCGAAAAGGCAAGCGTCACTGTTAACTTTAGAATGATGCCGGGTGAATCGATTGAGTCGGTAAGAAAGCATATTGAAAAATATATGGGCGGCGACAATGTTGAGATTGAATTCCTTAAGGGCAAGGAGCCGAGCCTCGTTTCCCCCACCGACACAAGAGCGTTTAAGACACTAAGCAGGCTTACTGTTGCCCTTGACAGCAAAAACATTGTTGCACCTTATCTTGTAATGGGTGGAACAGATGCATACAACTACGAAAATGTTTGTGAAAACATTTATCGATTTGCACCGTTTACTATTGACACTGCTCTTCTTTTGACTACTCACTCAACAAATGAGCGTATTCCTGTTGAGCAGCTTACTCAGGGTGTAACATTCTTTAAACGTTACATCCGAATTATGACCGCTGAATAAAGGAGAGAGCATGGATTTTAAAGAAAGCACATTTATGTATGCCATAGGCGGAATAGTCGTACTGTTCGTTATTGCACAGTCGCTGTTCTTTCTTATTCGAGCATGGAAGCAGGCTAAAAAAATCGGAATCAGTACAGAAACCTTAAAGGCTACTGTTACACAATCTGCACTTTTCAGTGTTGCTCCTGCAATTTCAATCGTAGCAACAGTTCTTACACTCTCAGGTGCGCTGGGTATTGTGTTGCCTTGGATTAGACTTACTGTCATCGGTGCTATTTCCTATGAGGTGCCTGCTGCCGAGTCTGCTATGGAAGCTTTAGGATACAGCGGCGGTCTGTCAACCGAAATCACATCACCGTTAGGATTTTCAACTGCTGCATGGGTAATGACTCTCGGCTCTATTATGCCGCTTGTTATCGTACCGTTTGCTCTAAAGAAAATTCAAAAAAGCATCGGCAAGGCAGTAGATAAAAATACCGCTTGGGCTGATACAATGAGTGCGGCCGCATTTATCGGTCTTATTAGCGCATTCATCAGCAGGGCTATTGTAGGTCGGGGTGATGTTGCGGTATTGGGTGACGGTGCAGGTATTCTTTCGGTTAGTGCACTCGTTATCTCAATGGCAGTCATGCTCCTGTTTATGCAGATAGAAAAGAAAAAGGAAATCAAGTGGCTTCAATCACTTGCTATGCCTCTTTCAATGTTTATTGCAATGGGCGCAGTAATGCTTCTTGCAAATATATTACCGGCTGATATTGCTTGGTTGGAATGGAGGGGTTAAGGTGGAACAGTTTAATAATAAAACTCATACATACGGAAGAATTTGGGTAATTGTTGCACTCATCGGCTTCATTATGATTCCCGTTACAATCAGCGCTCATCTTGATGCGTTTCCGTCTGCCTCTGTTGTACTTAAGGGACTTGCTCCTATTGCACTACTCTTCTACCCTACTGCAGTTATTGAGGTATTTACATACACACCGTTGCTTGGTGCCGGTGCTACTTATGTCAGCTTTATCACAGGTAACATCAATAACCTTAAGCTACCATGCGTATTGTCATCGCTGAGCACTGCTAATGTTAGGGCAAACAGTGATGAGGGTGAGCTTCTCTCAACGATTGCGGCGTGCACATCATCTATTGTAACAACAATTATTGTTGCTGCAGGTGTAGTTGTATTCTCACCTATTCTGCCATACATTACAGACAAAGGCTCACCGTTTGCTCCTGCATTTTCACAGGTTGTACCTGCACTGTTCGGTGCACTTGGAATGAGCTATTTTGCAAAGCACTACAAGCTTGCATTCGTCCCGATTGCCGCACTTTGCCTATTGCTTTTGATTAAGGGTGATTTAGCAGTCGGTGTACTCATTCCGGTGGGTGTTGTTGTGTCAATGCTTAGCGCTCACCTTATGTTCAAAAAGGGTTGGGTAAAATAAAACAAAACAAACAAAAAAAGATTAGGTCTGTCATAACGAAGACCTAATCTTTTTTGTCTATTCTTCAGCTTCCTGTGCAAATTTGCCCTTGAAATTCGGCTCTATAATAGGAAGTCCAAGCGTTTTAACTGTTTCCTTGACAACCTCCTCGGAAATCTCTCCCTTGATTGGGTGACCTGTAAATGTCATGTAATAAACTACCAAATCCTCCATTCTCGGAGACATTTCATATTTCACCTTAACAGTTTTATCATCGTCAGGAAAAATAAATGTAAAGTGTACCTCATGAGCTGTTTCGATAGGACGAATCCAAAGCCTAAGCGAGCCGTCCTCCTGCCACGCAGCCTTTGAGTATGTGTGATACCTTAAATCACCAAGCTGTATTTGCGAAACACCGTATTCTCCGTTAAGTCCGACATCAATGGTGTTTTCAAACTCCTTTTCTTTCCAATAAAAGCTCAGCTTATCATCGGTAAAGGTAAGCCTTAAAGCATTTATTTCTCCGGGCTTGTTATATAGCATCTGCGTGATTGAAACAGTAACAACAGATACAAACTCGGATGTTTTACATTCAATAAGCCTGCCTGAAATCCTTTGCTCAAGCTCGGTATTTCTCGGCGTAGCCTCAAGGTCAGGCACATGACAGGCAGATATTGTATCAAGCATTTGCTGATGTGCCTGCTTGTTTTCGGGCAGTGCCTCATATTTGAAGCATTCGGGAAAATATTTCCAAAATACCTTCATAATCTTATAATCCTCTGCCTCACCGCAATTGAGAACAACGAGAGCATCATATTCAGGGAACATAAAGCATCGTTGACCAAAAAGACCGTCGGCACGAAAGCTATTAGGAATCGGGTTTCTCCAAAACTGATAGCCGTATCCCACCATATTGTCAATATATCCGTCATGCACGGATTCAACCTGCTTTCTCGTTGCCTCCTTAACCCATGCTTCAGGGATAAGCTGTGTGCCGTCAATCCATTTCCCGCCATGAATATAAGGCAGGAAGAATTTGGCAAGGTCCTCACTCTTCATATAGAGTCCCCATCCGCCTGCACAGTTGCCTGCACCGTCGGTTTCCCAAAACGGCTTTTCAATCCCGAGAGGTTCAAACATTCTCGGATACAGATAATCAATTATACTCATTCCGGTAACCTTTGTAACAATTGCCGAAAGCATAAATGTATTTTCCGAAATATAATTAAATTTTGTGTTTGGAGGAAGAAGAAAGGTTGCGTTTAAAAAGTTTGCAATCCAGTCCCTATTTTCCTTCTCCTCAAGCACTGTGATAAGCTTGTCGGATTGCATGGTAAGAAGCATCCTGACTGTAAGCATCCTGTTAAAAGGTCGCTTACTCATCTTGTAATCAGGGAAAAACTGACACACCCTATCGTTAAGGCTGATAAGTCCCTCACTTACTGCAAAGCCGACTGCCGTTGATGTAATTGATTTACTCATGGAATACAGAACATGCGGCATATCTGCACTGTATGGCTCAAAAAATCCCTGAGCGCATACCTTGTCATGTCTGACAACAGTAAAGCTTTGAAGTGCAAGCCCCTTCTCGTTTATCTCGTTGATAAAGTCTGTAATGGCTTTGCTGTCAACGCCTACCTCCTCCGGAGTTACATGCTCAAGTGTACAATTTTCTAATTTTTTCATAGCTTACCCCTTAATGCATTATACAATTTGTTAATCAATATTATACAGCAACCATAAGGAAATTTCAATAGTATTTACCACTATTTAATTTATTACAATATGCATATTAAATTGACATTGGGAAAATGCTGTATTATAATTATTAGGAAGATTTAAAAGTTAATTTATTTCAAGAGGATTATGACAAATGACTGATGTGATGAAAAGGCTGTCTGCCGTTATCCTATCTGCAGTGTTACTTATTACAATGAGCTTGCCCATGGCTGCCGAAGCAGCTACTGAGGAGGAACTGAGGAGCAGTATTATTTCTGTTGCTCAGGGCGAGGTTGGATACACCGGGACATCAAGCTATTCAAAATACGGTGAATGGTATGGCTACCAAGGCGGATGGTGTACTACATTTGTTCTTTGGTGCTGTAATCAGGTCGGAGAGGCAAACAATGTTAAAATCAACGGCAAGGCCGTTCCGAGCGGCGGTAACTGCAACAGCATGATAAGCTGGTTTAAAAATAAGGGCAGATACTATGAGGCATCAAGCGGATACACTCCTATACCGGGTGACCTTGTATTCTTCGATTGGAGCGGTAACGGCTCGTGTCAGCATGTTGGATTTGTAACATCAACCTCAAAGAGCACTGTTTATACCGTTGAGGGTAACTGCTCGGGAAAGGTTAAGGCAAGAGAATATACAAAAAACGGTTCAAAGCCGTATAACAATATAAGTGCAATTATGGGCTATGCTTCGCCTGATTTTTCTTGTGTTGCTAACGGACAGGCTACGAGCGCAAAGGAAACGACAACAAAAAAGCAAACTACAACAAAAAAAGAAACTACTACTAAGAAAAAGACAACAAAGAAAGAAACGACAACAGAAAGTACAACAAAAGAGACTTCGAGTAAAAAGCCTAAAACCACAAAAAAAGAAACAACCACGAAGAAAAAGACAACAAAGGAAACTACCACGAAGCCCACAACGACAGAGACTACAACCACAGCTACTACTCAGCCCGAGCCTGAAATGCTCGAGAGTCTTGAAATCTACGCCTCCACCTACGAGCTTCAAATCGGTGACAGCGTTAAGCTTGAATATTCTGCCGAGCCGTCGAATGTGCCGGCTGTTGTAGGATATTTCTGCGACGAGGAGGGTATCATCGAAATCGGTGAAGAGGGCGAAATCCACGCTATCGGTGAGGGCACTGCAACCGTTGTTGTATGTGCAAACAACGATTTGTACAAGCAGTGTGATTTTGTAGTAACTCAAGCGGTTGCACAGGTTACATCTGTTGCTAAGCCTACCGAGCATAAGGTTGTTGAAACAACAGTCGTTACTACCCAAAAAAATGCGCGCTCTGTTTTGACAAGAATGGGTGTTAATGTTGATGCGTTAGCGCGTCACAGGCAGCTGTACATAGTTCCGATTTCAATTGCAGGCTCAACTGCATTTGTATGCGTTTTAATCGTGATAATGAAGAAAATCAAACGCAAATAACAATAATTAAGAGTACAACACAAGTAATACACTAAAAGCATTGGAGATACATTAGCTTGAACAACTCTAACAGCAAGAAAAAATTTAAAAAAAGAAAGAACGGCGTTTCATATCCAAAGCTTGCTGCCGTAAGCTTTCTTGCAATAATACTGATTGGTAGTATGCTTCTTATGCTCCCTGAGTCATCGAAGGACGGGCAGGTAAGCTTTGTCGATGCTTTGATGACTGCAACATCCGCAACATGCGTAACCGGACTTGTCGTGGCTGACACCTTTACAAAGTGGACACTGCTTGGTCAGCTCGTTATTCTGTGCATGATTCAAATAGGCGGACTTGGCTTTATCACAATCATAACTCTTTTGATAAGGATAGTTAAAAAGCGTTTTTCCGTCAAAGAGAAAATACTTTTTAGGGAAAGCATCGGCTCGATATTTACCGGCGACATGAAATCACTCGGCAGAAGAGTTATCATCGGCACGATCATGTTTGAAGTGGCAGGAGCGGTAGTTTTATCAACTCAATTCATTCCGTCTATGGGGTGGAAAAACGGTCTTTATACAGCCGTTTTCCTATCTGTTTCAGCATTCTGTAATGCCGGCTTTGATGTTATGGGAAGGATTGAGGCAGGCTCATCGCTCATGACGGTCAATGACAGACCTATTATACTTTTAACAATTTGTGCACTGATCATCATTGGCGGTATAGGCTTTATTGTATGGGATGACCTTGTTGAAAAGAAATTCAGGTTTAAGCAATTAAGTCTTCACACAAAGATTACATTGGTAACAACTCTTGTTCTTTTGATGTTGGGCACATGCCTTTACCTTGCATTTGAATATTCAAACACAATGAAGGATATGAGCTTTGGTGAAAAACTACTAAACGCCTTTTTCACAAGCACAACAACGAGAACAGCAGGATTTAACAGCATAAACACAGGTGACATGGCAGACTCGTCAAAGCTTCTAACCTACTTTTTGATGCTTATAGGCGGATCATCCGCTTCAACGGCAGGCGGTATAAAAACCACTACGGTTGCCGTATTATTCCTTTGTGCTTTGGCAACGCTTAACGGTACAAAGGAGGTCACTGCCTTCGGTAAAAGCATTAGTGAGGAAAATGTAAGAAGAGCAATTTCCGTCACCCTTATCAACCTATCATTCGTTATTGCGGCGTCATTTATCATTGCAATGGTACAGCCGACGCTTAAATACTTTGATATACTGTTTGAATGCTTTTCGGCAGTCGGTACGGTTGGTATGAGCACAGGCATAACAGCCTCCCTTGCAACTGTACCAAAGCTAATAATCACGCTTTTAATGTTTATCGGAAGACTGTCTTCCTTAACATTTGTTTTCAGCATTAGATTTGAAAACAACCTAACAACAGTAAAAAAACCTGTTGGAAATATCCTTGTCGGATAACAACAGAATAAAATAGGAGTAATTATGAAATCTATTCTTGTAATCGGAGCAGGTAAATTCGGTCATCATATTGCCGAATATCTTTGCGATATGGGTAATGATGTAATGCTTGTTGACAAGGACCCAACGCTTGTTAATGAGTATTCGCAAAGTGTAACCACGGCAGAAATCGGTGACTACACAATTAAAAACAATCTTGAAGCACTTGGAATCAGTGACTACGATTATGTGTTTGTTTGCGTTGGTGATTTCCAAAACAGTCTTATTATCACCGACTATCTAAAGGAGCTCAACGCCCGTTGCATAATCGCAAAAGCAAATTCGCCCATACACGAAAGGTTCCTGCTGAAAAACGGTGCCGACAGAGTAATATATCCGGAACGAGATTATGCTTACACAAAAGCAGTTGAGTACGATAAGGAATCCATTTTTGAGTTCTTCCAATTGAGCAATGAAATCGGAATTTATGAAATACTGCCTCCTGACAATTGGGTGGGAAAGACAATTTCAAGGCTGAATGTAAGAAAAATGCACAACGTTTCCGTAATTGCATATAAGAACGGCAATAATGTTATACCGATTAACTCACCCGAATATGAGTTTTCAAGATACGAGCATATTGTAGTTATGGGAAATAAAAAGGATATTGACAAAATTACAAAATAATGTGAGGTAACAAATATGATTTACAAACCTAATTATGACGAAAACGGCAAAAAAATACTTTGTGAAATGAACGGCGTAAATCCCGACATGCTGATGGATATTTATGTTAAAAGGCTTAAGAAGGGCGAAAAACTTGAAATCTGCGAGGATAAAAACGAATGTGCAGTCCTTTTGCTTTCAGGCAGCATTAACTTTACTGTCGCTGATAAAATCAACGAGGATTGCTCTCGTGAAAATCCATTTCAAAAAACTCCTTATGCAATTCATTTTTCGCATGGCACAAGCGCATGTGTTACTGCACTTGACGACAGCGAGGTGCTTGTTCAAATGACAGATAATGACAAAATCTGGGAGCCTGTATTCTACAATCCGGATAATTGTCTTTATCAGGAATTCGGTAAAGGTCAGTGGGGCGGCACAGGTCACAGAATCGTATCTACTATGTTTGACCTTGACAATGCACCGTATTCAAATATGGTTATGGGTGAGGTGTTCAATCAGCCGGGCAAATGGTCGAGCTATCCACCGCACCATCATCCGCAGCCTGAGCTTTACTACTATCAATTTGACCATCCGGAAGGATTCGGCGTTGGCTTTGAGGGTGACAATTCATACAAGACGGAAAACGGCACCTGCCTTTGCATAAGAGGAGGAAACGCTCATCAGCAGGTTACAGCTCCGGGATACGAAATGTACTATGTTTGGCTCATTCGTCATTTAGACGGCGATCCATGGGATAAGACAAGAATTTATGTTCCTGAATATGAATGGCTTGCAAATGCAGACTGATTTGTGTATATTTGCAAAATTTTTGAATATTTATACATAAAAAATAAGCTTTTTTATTGACTTTACAAAAAAGTTGTGATAGATTATCAAAAGGGCGAGGAGGTCTCCTCCCCTTTTATATTTTTGATTTATATACGGAGGTTAAGAAAATGAAATCATTTAAGAAGATTCTTGCTGTGCTTCTTGCAGTTCTTATGACAGGTGCAGTATTCGCTGCTTGCACAAAGGCAGACAATAATGCTGACACAACAGAGCCTTCAAGCAACGCAACAAAGGGCACACTTGTAATGGCTACTAATGCTGAGTTCCCACCTTATGAGTATTTCGAGGACGACAAAATCGTTGGTATCGATGCAGAGGTTGCTCAGGCAATATGTGACAAGCTTGGCTACGAGCTTAAGATTGAGCACATTGAGTTTGACTCAATCATTCCTGGTATCAAGGGCGGCAAGTACGACTTTGGTGCAGCAGGTATGACTGTAACAGAGGAGCGTCAGAAGGAGGTTAGCTTCACAACATCTTATGCTACCGGTATTCAGTCAATCATCGTTAAGTCCGATTCAGACATTAAGACAGCTGATGATTTGTTCAAGGGCGGTCTTAAGATTGGTGTACAGAAGGGTACAACAGGTGACCTTTACTGCACATGGGATATTGAGGACGAGAAGCTTGGTACTGTTGAGAGATTTGCAAAGGGTGCTGATGCTGTAATGGCACTAACATCAGGCAAGGTTGACGCTGTTGTTATCGACAATCAGCCTGCAAAGGTTTTTGTTGAGAAGAACGAAGGTCTTACAATTCTTGACACAGAGTATGCAGTTGAGGATTACGCTATTGCCGTAAGCAAGGATAATGAAGCACTTTTAAACGAAATCAACGGCGCTCTTGAGGAGCTTATCGCTGACGGTACAATCCAGAAGATTATTGATAAGTATATCCCTGCTGAATAATTATATTTACAGCTTGTAGGGCAAGGCTCGCCTTGCCCTATTTTTCTAATATGTATAGTTAGGGTTAGTTCTTATCCTAAAGGAGAATGTGTATGAAGGAATGGTTATTGTCAATAGTTGACCAATTTAATACGGCATTTATTGTTGATGACAGATGGAAATATATCACCAAGGGACTCGGCAATACTCTGCTGCTTACTCTTTTGGCACTTGTACTCGGTGTTGTACTCGGTGTTATTGTTGCTGCTGTTCGTTCGACATACGACAAGCAAAAGGACGAAATGAAAAAGGGAGTCGGCAAAAGAGTCCTTTCGTTTTTCAATTCTATCTGCAAGATTTATCTTACGGTTATCCGCGGTACACCCGTTATGATTCAGGTTATGATTATCTATTTTGTAATCATGGCATCGTCTTCAAACAAGTTGCTTTGCGGTGTTATCGCATTCGGTGTTAACTCCGGTGCTTATGTTGCGGAAATTATACGAAGCGGTATCATGAGCATTGACCAAGGTCAAATGGAGGCAGGACGCTCACTCGGCTACAACTATGTACAAACTATGGGTTACATTATTCTTCCGCAGGCGTTTAAGAATATTCTTCCTGCACTTGCAAATGAGTTTATCGTACTGTTAAAGGAAACATCAATCGCCTGCTATGTAGGCGTTGTTGATTTGACCGGTGGTGCAAACATTATTAGAGGTATCACATATCAAAGCTTCTTCCCTCTTATTTCCGTTGCTTTAATCTATTTGCTTATGGTAATGTTCTTTACAAAGCTTGTTAGCATTCTTGAAAGGAGGCTGAAGAACAGTGAACGATAATGTAATCATTGAGGTTAAGGATTTAAAAAAGCATTATACCGGCGGAAAAATCAAGGCTCTTGACGGAGTAAATCTTGAAATTGACAAGGGTGAGGTTGTAGTTATTATCGGACCGTCAGGCTCCGGTAAGTCCACACTTTTGCGTTCGCTCAATCTTCTTGAAATTCCTACAAGCGGCAGCGTTATCTTTGAGGGTACGGACATCACCGATCCAAAGGTAAACATAAATGTACACAGGCAAAAGATGGGTATGGTATTTCAGCACTTTAATCTTTTCCCACATTGGACAGTGCTGAAAAACATTACGCATGCTCCTATTACTCTTTTAAACAAGAGCAAGGAAGAGGCTGAGGCTAAGGCTGATGAGCTTTTGAACATGGTAGGTCTTGCCGACAGAGCAAATGCTTATCCGAGTCAGCTTTCAGGCGGTCAAAAGCAGAGAGTTGCTATTGTTCGCGCACTTGCCATGGAGCCTGAGGTAATGCTTTTTGATGAACCAACATCAGCACTTGATCCCGAAATGGTCGGCGAGGTACTTTGTGTTATGAAGGACTTAGCCGAAAAAGGTATGACAATGGCAATTGTAACTCACGAAATGGGATTTGCAAGAGAGGTTGCTGACAGAGTTATTTTCATGGACGGCGGCTGCATCGTTGAGGAGGGTACTCCGGAGGAAATATTCACCTCGCCGAAGGATCCGAGATTACAGCAATTCCTAAACGCAGTATTATAAATTGTAAAAATTTAAGGCAGTTCGTTTGAACTGCCTTTTCTTTTGCTATTTTGTATTGTTGTTTATCGTTTCGTAATCAACATACTGCTGACCGGGCTTTGGCTTGTCGCCTGTTTTTGCCTCAATGAGCTGTGTAACAGTAACAATTTGATAGCCCTTTTCAAGCAAAGCCGGTACAAGCTTTTCAACCGCATCTGCAGTTGACGGATAAATATCGTGCATGAGTATAATTGCACCGTCATAAACCTGCTTTGTTGTGCGATTGTATATCTTTTTAGCATCCTTTGTTTTCCAATCGAGTGTATCGATTGACCAATAAGCAAGCGGCATACCCTGATCCTTGCACTCATTTCTTATTGCATTAGTAAGATTACCGCCGGGACATCTAAACATCGTCGGAGCCTTTCCGCAATACTTTTTAATGCGCTTGCTTGCCTTTTCTATATCATAAGGAGTAACATCACTGCCGTAGTTTTTGTGATTATATGTGTGATTGCCTAATTCACATCCAAGCTCAATTTCACGCTGAAGAAGAGCCTTTGTTTCATCATCTACTCTTTCGCCAACCATAAAGAAGGTTGCCCTTGCACCGTATTTTTCAAGAGTATCAATTATGCGTGAGGTTGAATTGTCACCCTTGTATGTAAACGCAGGTCCATCGTCAAAGGTAAGTGCGACCATTGGCTTATTTGGATTTATATTGTCGATGTCCAAATCCTTTTCACTGATAACTGCACTTGAGACATTACCCCATTTACCGAAATACTTTTTGCCGTTGATTTCCAAAAACGCCTTACCCCTTGCATAGTAGGTGCTGCCCGGAGCAAGATCCTTTAACGAAAGGTTAGTTGTAGTCTTTTCGCTGATTTCTAAATTTTTCGGGTTTTTAAAGCCTTCGTTATCTGCTACCTGAATATAGTATCCTTCAAGTGTGTCGCTTGTGTCCCACTCGACTGAAAATACTCCCCTGCCTCCTGAAAAGGTACTGACCTCAAGTGCATCCGGAATTGTAAACGCACAAACCGACTGCGCTTCGTCACTCTTGTATTCCTTATTTAAAAATGTCCTGTAACCATATACTCTTAAGTCGAATACCGTTGCACCGCTCAATTTATCAATCGTACAGCTGCAATTATCCCTACCCCGTACGGTTGCAAGCTTTTCAAGCTTATTTTCAACCTTGTTATAATCGTAAAGATAGTAGCCGTCGGCATTGCTGAGCTCGTTCCACTCAACAACAATAGAGCTATTACTGTTATCAGCCATAGCAACGCCGGAAACAGGTTTGACGGTCTGCTTTCCCACGATAAAAATGCTTATCGACGCAGCAAAAACTATCAAGCCGATAACAATACGAGTAATAAGTCTGATTTTTCTTTCCAACACTTCATCTCCCATTCATCATCATAGTAAATATATTACATAACGATTAAAAAATCAATACAAAACAGTTAAAAATATTTTTAAATTTTTCATGAATATTCATCATTTTTTGCGCATTTACAAATTGTACAAAATATCCAAAATATATCGGAAATATTCTACAAATTTTCTAAAAATTCAAGTTGACCTTGTACCCTCATAGTGCTATTATATTAGGCGTAAAAGATCGGTTAATTATAATACTGTC
>CAMGDK010000013.1 GCA_946042285.1 uncultured Clostridia bacterium
TCGAAGGTACGGCTCTCGGTCATGATTGGGCAGATGCAACATGTACCGCTCCTAAGACATGTAACAGATGCGGTGAAACAGAGGGCGAAGAACTCGGTCACAGCTTCGGTACAAACAATCAGGCTTGTTCGGTTTGCGGTGCATCAAATCCAAATTATGTAGCACCGACTCCAACACCTACACCAACACCAACTCCTACACCGACACCTACACCTACACCGACACCTACACCAACACCAACACCTACGCCGACACCTACACCGACTCAGCCGACGACACCGACTCAGCCGACTACACCGACTCAGCCGACTACACCGACTCAGCCGACCACACCGACTCAGCCGACCACGCCGACTCAGCCGACCACGCCGACTCAGCCGACCACACCGACTCAGCCGACCACACCGACTCAGCCGACTACACCGTCGCAGCCTACTACACCGTCGCAGCCTACTACACAGGCTCCGACTACAACTCAGCCTACAACTCAGGCACCAACGACAACTCAGCCTATCACTGACACAATGTCGTCAACAGGTGTTTCAATTAGTGATGTTCAAAGGATTTACGGTGTTGATGAGGCAACTGCACAGCAGATTATTTATGTAATAAATCAGTATAACATCTCACCTGAGACGTTGAATATTACCGAAAACAATGTAACAAGCCGTGCAGACGATTCCGATTTCAAAGGCTCAAGCTTCTTTATGCTTCGTGCGCGGGCAAAGAAAATTGACAAGAAATCAGTTAAAATTTCATGGAACAGCGTTAAGGGCGCAGACGGATATATTGTTTACTTTGCAAAGTGCGGTAAGGCAAACAGACTGAAAAAGGTTGCTACCGTTTCTGCAAAAACAAAGTCATATACCTTCAAGAAGCTCAAGAAGGGAACATACTACAAAATGTTTGTTGTTGCTTACAAGCAGGTAGGCGGCAGCAAGGTTACCATTGCAGGTTCAAAGACAATCCATGCAGTTACAACCGGCGGTAAGTACGGTGTTGCAAAGAGCGTTAAGATTAAGAAAATCGGCAAGAAAAAGAACGCAAAGAGCGCAACACTTAAGCTTGGAAAGAGCACAAAAATCGTTGCTTCCGAAATTAAAAAGGATAAGCCGATTAAGGCTCACAGAAAGGTTTGCTTTGAGAGCGATAATCCAAAGGTTGCAACAGTAAACGCAAAGGGCAAGGTTGTTGCAAAGGGCAAGGGTAAGTGCAAGATTTATGCTTACGCTCAAAACGGCGTTTACAAAACCGTTTCAATCACGGTAAAATAATATAAGTATTATTAAGTTTTATGTAAAGGGGGCATTCGGTAGCGGATGTCTCCTTTTTGTTGAAGCTATTTGTGCAACGGCGTGATTATATTGAATTTATATCTGTTGACTTTTTTGTGCTTTTGTGGTATAATACAGGCACATTGAGGGAGTAGTTCCGCACAATTTGTTACATAGTGCGCACTAAATCAACATCATGCCGCAAGGCTGGTTTAGTTATTAAGAATGAGACTCGTATGTAGTGATATACTATGTACGGGCTTTTTTTATTTTAAAATAATTTAAGGAGTGGTCTTATGAAAGAGTATTTGCAGGGCGCTGTCGATGTTATCAACGGCGTCGGCTCAACCGAAAACGGCTTGACTCAGGCAGAGGCTTCAAAAAGGCTTGAGGCAAACGGTAAAAACAAGCTTGCAGAGGGTAAAAAGGAAAGCCTTATCCACAAGTTCTTAAAGCAGCTTGCAGACCCAATGATTATCATTCTTATCGCAGCGGCGGTTATTTCTGCCGTTACTGCGGCAATCGGCGGTGAGGGTGAGGGCTATGCCGATGTTATTATCATCATGGTTGTAGTGCTCATAAATGCAGTGCTTGGCGTGTATCAGGAAAGCAAGGCTGAAAAGGCTATTGAGGCGTTGCAGGAAATAGCCGCTGCCACATCAAAGGTTATCCGCGACGGCAAGCTTCAGGATATTAGAAGCGAGGATCTTGTTGTCGGTGATGTTGTTGTGCTTGAGGCGGGCGACAGTGTGCCTGCGGACTGCCGTATAATCAGCTGTGCCTCGATGAAGATTGAGGAGGCTGCGCTCACAGGTGAGTCGGTGCCGGTAAACAAGCAGGTTGATGCTATTGATCCTCTCGGCAGTGACGATGTTCCGCTCGGTGACAGGAAGAACATGTGCTACATGGGCTCAAATGTTGTTTACGGTCACGGCAAGGCTGTTGTTGTTGCAACAGGTATGGATACCGAAATGGGCAAGATTGCAGATGCTCTTGAAACTGCTGAGGAGGGACAGACTCCTCTTCAAATCAAGCTTGCACAGCTTTCAAAGATATTGTCATTCCTTGTTCTTGGTATTTGCGTATTCATTTTTGCATTTGATATTATTCGTACGCTTGTTTCGAGCGATGCAGTAACCTTTAAGTCAACTCTCGACACATTTATGGTTGCCGTTTCACTTGCAGTTGCCGCAATTCCGGAGGGACTTGCAGCCGTTGTTACAATCGTTCTTTCAATCGGTGTAACAAAGATGAGCAAGAGAAACGCAGTTATTCGTCAGCTTACCGCAGTTGAAACTCTCGGCTGCACACAGATTATCTGCTCAGACAAGACAGGTACTCTCACTCAAAACAAGATGACTGTTGTTGAGCATAGAGGTTCGGACGAAAAGCTGCTTGCCTCTGCAATGGCGCTTTGCTGTGATGCAGAGCTTCAGGATGACGGAACAATCAAGGGTGAGCCGACAGAGGCGGCACTCGTTGCCTATGCAAATTCGCTTGATATGCCAAAGTACGACCTCGAAAAATCATTCCCAAGAGTTATGGAGGCTCCGTTTGACTCAATGCGTAAAATGATGTCAACGGTTCATCAAACTACAAACGGATTTGTTCAGTACACAAAGGGCGCACCCGATGTTGTTCTTTCGCGCTGTACTGAGTATTATGAAGACGGCAAGGCAGTTCCAATGACTGATGACAAAAGAGCT
The DNA here is from genome assembly GCA_946042285.1 of uncultured Clostridia bacterium. Classification (GTDB taxonomy): domain Bacteria; phylum Bacillota; class Clostridia; order Oscillospirales; family Acutalibacteraceae; genus Eubacterium_R. The sequence continues at coordinate 2,981 of CAMGDK010000013.1, forward strand.
GAGATCATTGCCGCTAACAAAGAAATGGCAGATCAGGCACTTCGTGTTCTTTGCTGTGCTATGAGAGTATATGGCTCAAAGCCTGAAAGCGAGGAAGCAGAGAAGCTTGAAAACGAGCTTTGCTATATCGGCTTAACAGGTATGATTGATCCTGTAAGACCGGAGGTTGTTGATGCGATTAAGGAATGTCGCATGGCAGGCATTAGACCTATCATGATAACAGGCGACCATAAGGACACTGCGGTTGCAATTGCAAAGCAGCTTGGAATTATTGACGATGCAAGCGGTGCAATTACCGGCTCGGACCTCAACAAGCTTTCGGACGAGGAGCTTGATCAAAACATTGAAAAGTATTCTGTTTACGCTCGTGTTCAGCCTGAGCATAAGGTTAGAATTGTTAAGGCTTGGAAGAGCAAGGGCATGATTACTGCCATGACAGGTGACGGTGTAAACGACGCTCCTTCAATCAAAAATGCAGACATCGGCGTAGGCATGGGTATCACAGGTACGGATGTTACAAAGAATGTTGCCGACATGGTGCTTGCCGATGACAACTTTGCAACAATCGTTTCAGCCGTTGAAGAGGGCAGAAGAATTTACGACAACATTAGAAATTCTATTCAGTTCCTTCTTTCATCAAATCTTTCAGAGGTTGTTTCAATATTCGTTGCAACTCTTCTCGGCTTTACATTGTTTGAGCCTGTTCACCTTCTCTGGATTAACCTTATCACAGACTGCTTCCCTGCACTCGCACTCGGTCTTGAAAAGGGCGAAAAGGACATCATGAAGCGTCAGCCGCGTAATTCAAAGGACGGTATTTTTGCAGGCGGCATGGGCTTTGATGTTGTATATCAGGGCATTATGGTTACAGTGCTTACTCTTGCTGCTTACATGCTTGGTATTGTAATGGCAGGCGCAGACGCAGGCATGCACCTCACATTTAAGGAGATTATTGCCGTAAACGACGCAAACAACGCTCTTCTTCATCAAAACGGTATGACAATGGCGTTCTTAACTCTTGCAATGAGTGAGATTTTCCATTCGTTCAATATGCGTTCGCGCAGACAGAGTATAGCAAAAATGGGCAGTGTAAACTGGTATCTCGTAGGTGCTATGGTGTTAAGCCTTGTGCTTTCAACCGTGGTTATCTACATTCCGTTCCTTCAAAAAGCATTTGACTTTGCTCATATTTCGCTTAAGGAATATGTTGCTTCGCTCGCTCTTGCAGTGCTCGTTATCCCGATTGTTGAAATCATTAAGGCAATTCAAAGAAAGCTTAATAAATAAGTGTAACATTCAACAAGGCGTTCTGTTTCGCAGAGCGTCTTGTTTTTTTGCCTTTATTAGACATCAATCTATTATATCTTTTTCGATTTATACAAAAATTTTGTAACACCCTTTAGATTTTTATATATCTATACAAAACACATAATTTACCGCTTAAAACAAATATTAGTTATTGACTTATGTCAGAAACTGTTTATAATATAAATGAAAAAGGAGGGCACAAAATGGCAAGACCTAAAAAGCAGCGTCATATATGCAAGCCACCTCAAACCATGCTTTTTAACAAAGGCAAAGGCAGAGAGACGATTGAAATGGGCATTGACGAATACGAAACGCTCAGGCTGATTGATGTTACGGGACTTACCCAGCAGGAATGTGCAAAGCAAATGTCCGTTGCTCGTTCAACGGTAACGGCAGTTTACGAAAACGCCCGCTACAAGCTCTCCGATTCAATCATTAACAACAAGCAAATTCAGCTCATTGAGGGCGACATAACGATTTGCAAAAATTCAGGCTACTGCTGCGGACAGTGCGGCAGAAATAAATGCGGAAACTGCAAGCACGGCTCCTGTGAAAGATGCATCGGCATTTTTCACGAACCGGGGCACGAGTGCTTTGTTATTCAATAAATATAATTGCTATGTAGGAGGATTAGATATGGAAGCGTGGAGAAATTTTAACCAAGGTGTATGGTGCGATGAAATCAATGTAAGCAATTTCATCAAGCTTAACTATACTGCTTACGACGGAGATGCTTCATTCCTTGAGGGACCGACAGAGAGGACAAGCGTTGTCCTTGATAGAGTTAAGGAGCTTCTTATTGCAGAAAACGAAAAGGGCGGAGTGCTTGATATTGATACCGAGAAGGTTCTTTCAATTCTTTCGCACAAGCCGGGATATGTAGATAAGCAAAGAGATATTATCGTAGGCTTGCAGACAGACGAGCCGCTTAAGAGAGGCGTTTCACCTTTTGCAGGCTTTAGAAACGCAGTTCAGGCTTGCAGAGCCTACGGCTACGAAATCTCCGATAAAATTAAGGATGAGTTCCTTTACAGAACAACTCACAACACAGGTGTGTTCAGAGCATATACAGACACAATGAAGAAGGCTCGTCACGCAGGTATTCTCACCGGTCTTCCGGATGCTTATGCTCGCGGCAGAATTATCGGTGATTACAGAAGAGTTGCGCTTTACGGTATGGATTACCTTATTGAGCAGAAGAAGCTTGACAAGCAGAAGGTCGGCAACGCAGATGTTCTTGATGAGGAAACAATCCATCTTCTTGAGGACCTTTCAAAGCAGCTTGACTTCATGAATCAGCTCAAGGGACTTGCACTTGATTACGGTTTCGATATTTCAAAGCCTGCTACAAATGCAAGAGAGGCTATTCAGTGGCTCTATTTCGGCTACCTTGGTGCTATCAAGGAGCAAAACGGTGCCGCAAACTCTATCGGCAGAATTGCAGAATTTATTGACTGCTATATTGAAAGAGATCTTAATGAGGGTACTCTTGACGAGAAGGGCGCACAGGAGCTTATCGACGACCTTGTAATTAAGCTTCGTTTAGTTCGTCACCTTCGTACTCCTGAATATAACGACCTTTTCGCAGGCGATCCCGTTTGGGTTACCGTTGCACTTGCAGGTGTTACGGGCGAGGGTAAGTCAATGTGCTCAAAGACATCATTCAGAGTTCTTCAAACTCTTTACAACCTCGGTCCTTCAGCAGAGCCGAATATCACAGTATTGTGGTCAGAGCATCTTCCGCAGGGCTTCAAGGATTTCTGTGCAAAGGTTTCTATCGACACAGATTCAATTCAGTATGAAAACGACGATGTTATGAGAAGAATGTACGGCGACGACTATGCAATCGCTTGCTGTGTATCTGCTATGAAAATGGGTAAGCAGATGCAGTTCTTCGGCGCAAGATGCAATCTTGCAAAGGTTCTTCTTATGGCTCTTAACGGCGGTAAGGACGAAATCGGCGCCGAGCAGCTTGCTCCGGAGGGCAAGGTGTTTGACGAGGAGGTTCTCAACTACGACGAGGTTCTTGCTGCGTACAAAAAGTATCTTTCATGGATGGCAAAGCTTTATGTTAACACAATGAATGTTATCCACTATATGCATGACAAATATGCTTACGAAAGACTTATGATGTCACTCCACGACACAGATGTTGAAAGACTTATGGCGTTCGGTGTTTCGGGTATGTCTGTTGCAACCGACTCACTTTCTGCTATCAAGTATGCAAAGGTTACTCCAATCAAGGACGAGAGAGGAGTAATCACCGATTTCAAGGTTGAGGGCGAGTTCCCTAAGTACGGTAACGACGATGACAGAGTAGATCTTATCGGTAAGGAGCTTATTGAGTATTTCTACAAGGAGCTTTGCAAGACTCCTGCATACAGAGGAGCAAAGCACACTCTTTCAATCCTTACAATCACATCTAATGTAATGTACGGCAAGAAGACAGGCGCTACACCTGACGGCAGAAAAGCAGGTGAGCCGTTTGCACCGGGTGCAAACCCAATGCACGGCAGAGATGCAGAGGGCGCTCTCGCATCACTTAACTCTGTTGCAAAGCTTGATTATGCTTGCTGTCAGGACGGTATTTCAAACACATTCTCAATTACTCCCGACACTCTCGGCAGAGACGAGGATGACAGAATTGAGCACCTTACAACAATGCTTGACGGCTACTTTGCACAGGACGCTCATCATCTTAACGTTAATGTTCTTAACAGAGAAAAGCTTATCGCTGCAATGAATGATCCGACACTCTATCCATCACTTACAATCCGTGTAAGCGGCTACGCAGTAAACTTCAACAAGCTTACTCGTGAAAAGCAGGAGGAGGTTATCGCAAGAACGTTCCACACTGCGATGTAATCAACAAATCACCCATTGAAATCATTGTATTTCAATGGGTTTTGTGATATTATGTATATAATTTATGACGATGCTTCGCAAGGCGAAAATGTTTGCTTGTATGTACAAATAGGGACTGTCCCTATTTGTACAAATTTATTAAAACGGGTGTGATGACAATGGCTAATATTCACTCATTTGAATCTATGGCGGCGCTTGACGGCGACGGTATTCGATATGCCGTATTTTTAACGGGATGTCCGCTTCGCTGCGCATACTGCCACAATCCTGACACATGGCAAGCCTCCGGCACGGAATGGACAAGCGATGAGCTTGTTAAAAAAATTGCACGCTACAAGCCGTACTTTGCAAAGGGTGGCGGAGTCACCTTTTCAGGCGGTGAGCCATTACTCCACGCGTCATTTATTAACGAGTGCGCAGTGCGCTTGAAGGACGAGGGTATCAACTATGCGATTGACACCTCCGGCAGTGTTGAGCTTACCGATGAGGTTAAAGTCGCCTTATTAGGCGCAGACCTTGTTATACTCGACATTAAATTTTATGACGAGCAAATGTATAAGCAATACACACACGGCGTATTTTCGCGTTTTGTATCAATAGGCAAATTCTGCACCGACAACAATATCAGATTATGGCTTAGGACGGTTGTAGTGCCCGGTATTAACGATACGAAGGAGCATATTGAGAGGTATGCCGATTTTGCAAGTCAGTTTAAATTTGAAAAATATGAGCTTTTAGGATTTCACACAATGGGATTCTTTAAGTACGATAATCTCGGTATTGATAATCCGCTTGAGAACACTCCTGCGCTTGATAAGGACAAACTCGCCGAGCTTCAAAAATTACTCAACAGCAAAATTTCGATTGGGTGATTTTTCGATTTTTTATCGCATAAGCATATTGTGTGATAATTATGAAAAAGCTAATAAATAAGGCAAAGGAATACCGTCGTTTTTTTACGACGGTTAAATTATTGAAGAGCCTTGCAAATCAAATGACGGTTGCACTGCCATGCGTAAATCTGTGCGTTAGCAGAGGATTTGCAAGGCAGGTTAAAATATATAATAACGACGATTTGATTGCTTTGCTTGATGCAGATGATTTGACTTGTCTGCGTTCGTGCGGCATGCACTTTTGTGCGTCGTTTATTTATTGTCTTTGCGTAAAATACAGTATAGATAAACTGTGCTGAATGTGATATAATAGTTTAAATAAAAAACGAGGAAGTAAAAATGAGCATTAAAATGATTGCAACCGATCTCGACGGCACATTGATGTCGCCCGATCATTTAACCATAACAGAAAGAACTAAGGCTGCTCTTAAGCAAGCGCACGACTTAGGTATCAGGATTGCGCTTTGCACCGGCAGACCGATGTGCATTATCGGCGATGTTGTTGAGCAGGTGCCGTTTGTCGATTATATTATTCATTCAAACGGCGCAAGCGTTTACGACAGAAATAACAATAAGCCCGTCTATGAAAGCCTTATTCCCAACGATGTCGCGTGTGAGCTGATTGATTTTGTATTGCAATACGAGGTCAGCTTTGATGTAACAGTTAACGGTGAAAGCCATCTGCAAAAGGGTACAGAGGTTTATTTTGATAGCATGATTTTCCCGACGGAGTTTATTCAAAGCGTTAGCGAGTCGATGATTGCGCACGACGACTTAAAGGCGTTTCTCGGCGGCAGAGGGATAGAGAAAATTACGCTCTACACAGTTAAGGACGAGGATTTTGACGAGCTTTGGAGCAAGATAGAGTCAAAAAATCTTTTTGTTGCAACAAGCTTTAAGGGCAATATTGAGGCAACCTCAATCAACGCCGACAAGGGTAAGGCGCTCAAGGGCGTGTGTGACTCATTAGGTATTGAGGCAAGAGAGATAATGGCGTTCGGCGATGCCGGCAACGATTGCCCGATGCTTGAGTATGCGCTGTATTCGTTCGCCATGGGCAATGCAACGGATGAGTGCAAGAGCTCTGCAAGATTTGAAACCGACACAAACGGCAATGACGGCGTTGCCGTTCAAATAGAAAGATATTGCTTATAAATAATAAATCCGACATGATGCATTTCATGTCGGTATTTTTTTGCAAAAAATTCCATTTATGCATTGGAATATAAAAGCAGGCATGGTGCAAAATAGTAGTGTTAAGTCGTAGGGGCGAACAGTGTTCGCCTGCTGATTATACTATTTTTTCAACAGGAGAATTATATATGAAGGCAACAGGAATTGTTAGAAGAATTGATGATTTAGGCAGAATTGTAATACCAAAGGAAATCCGACGCTCCTTTCGCATCAAGGAGGGCGATCCGCTCGAGATTTACACAGATGCAGAGGGCGAGGTTATCTTTAAAAAGTATTCGCCGATAGGCGAGCTTTCAAGCTTTGCATCACAGTATGCAGAGGTGCTCCACAAAAACGGAGGTCTTCCCATCGCGATTATGGATAACGACCATGTTATCGCGGCGTCAGGCATCAGCAAGCGAGAAATCCTTGAAAGGCGAGTTACAAAAAGCCTTGAGGAGCTTATGGAAAACAGAGCAATTCATATCGCAACAGACACAGTGCCGAGCATGAATGCCATCGAAGGCTTTGACAGAAAGGCAAACGTTGTATATCCAATCATTTACGGAGGCGATGTGAGCGGTGCGGTCGCTTTGATTGAAAGCGAAAACCACCAGCTTCCAAGCGAAACAGACATCAAATTGGTGCAGGTTGCCGCCGCCTTTCTCGGCAAGCAAATGGAATGACTGTTGTGCAAGTTGCACAAAAATCATTAACCATATTTGGTGAAATCGTTGACAGGGTAGAAATGAAATAAAAGGTATTGATTTTTCAAAATACTTGTATATAATGTTGGCAAAGAGGGGAAAGAACGATTAAGATACTTGAGGCATAAGCATGAAAAGATTTCAGAATGAAGCTTACGGGTACATCAAAGACATGTTTGCCCAACATAATATGGTAAAAAGGGTTATAATTTCCTTTGTCAGCATCATCATTATGGGCTTCGGAATTGCGCTCTTTTCAGTCTCAGGCTTTGGCGTTGATCCTTTCACCTCTATGAATATGAATATAGCAAGCACCATTGGAGTAGGGTTTGGAACCTACCAGCTCATTGTGAATTTTGTCATTCTCCTTTACGTGATTATTGTTGCTCACAGAGGGCTTGTAGGAGTAGGCACGGTGTTCAATATGGTTGGCTGTGGTTATTCCTGTGAGTTTTTCCAAGGCTTGCTCAATCAATGGGTAACAGAGCATTATACATTGGCGATTCGTTTACCCCTTCTTATCGCCGGTATAATTACTCTTTGCTTTGCTTGTTCATTATTCTTTACAGCTAATATCGGAGTAGGCCCTTACGATGCGCTCGGCTTTATGCTCAGCAGAGGTATTCACCTTGAGCATAAATGGGTAAGAGTGATAACAGATGTTGCAGTTATTCTTATCGGTCTTGTGATTAGCGGCGGATTTGCATCGCTGCTTAAGGGTAATTTCTCCGGAGTACATAATATCGGCATCGGCACGGTTATAACAGCCTTTTGCATGGGACCGCTTATCAATTTATTTAATAAGCATATTTCTGCAAAGATACTTAATGTCGATTACGAAAAGATAAGCAAGGATGTTGCCTTCTTCATGATTAAAGGCGCTATGCTTAAAAATGCTACTCCGATTCCGATAAAGCCTAATGAGCTTAACATCAAATCCAATGCGTATGAGGTTTTGAGATGAGCTAACAAGGTTGCTGAATATATTATTCTCAACCTTTTTATATATAGTCTTCGAGTTTAGTTTACATATATATTTTTACCCCTTTGAAAAGAGTGCTCTCGTTTGCAGAGTGCTCTTTTCATTTTGTCAAAAAATTTTAAAAACCGTATTGACAAATTAAAAACGCTGTGCTATATTGTAACTGTAATAGCAAAGGTATCACAGTTAGCTAACTATAACTTAGGAGGGGATATAAGGTGATTTTTATTGATTATCATAGTCGTGTCCCGATTTACGAGCAGATTAAGGAGCAGATAATAATGCTGATAAACACCGGTGTTTACAAGCCGAATGACCGGCTTCCGTCGATAAGAGTGCTGTCAAACGAGCTTAATATAAATGTAAACACCATAAAGCGAGCTCTTACAGAGCTTGAGCATGACGGCATAATTTATTCTGCGCAGGGCAGGGGTGTATTTGTGTCCTCAAATCCTATCGGAAATGAGAGGGTTAAGGCTTCTGCGCTTGATGATGTTAAAGCTGTTGTGAATTCGGCAAAGGCAAAGGGTGTAACCCTTGATGAGCTAAATCGGCTTGTTTGCGAAATTTACAAGGAGGGTGCTAACGATGATTGAAATTAAGAATGTTACAAAAAAATTCGGCGATTTCACAGCGATTGAAGATATTAGCTTCAAGGTTGAGGAGTCGTCAATATATGGACTTATAGGCTATAACGGTGCAGGCAAAACTACTCTTCTTAAGACCTGCGCAGGTATATACAGGGCAGACGGCGGAAGCGTGCTTATTAACGGCGAAAATGTTTATGACAACGGTAAGCTTAGGTCGGATTTGTTCTATGTTCCGGATGACCTTTTCTTTTTAAAAAATGCAAGCCTTAACAAAATGAAAGCCTTTTACAAGGGATATTATCCCAATTTTTCCGACAGGGTTTTCAACAATATGGTTGAGGCAATGGGACTTGATGTTAAGAAGAATATCGGCTCGTTTTCAAAGGGCATGCAAAGGCAGGCAGAGGTTGTGCTTGCCATGTCAACAAGACCGAAATACATGCTTCTTGACGAGGTGTTTGATGGTATTGATCCGCAAAAGCGTAACCTTTGCAAGAAGATGTTTATTGAATACATGGCAGAAACAGGCTGCTCAATGATTATGAGCAGTCACAATTTGCAGGAGGTTTCGGACCTTTGCGACCATGTTGCGCTTATCAACGGCAAGAAGCTTACAATGGATGTTAGTGTTGATGACATCAGCATGGCATACAGGAAATACAGAATGATTTTTGACGCTCCTGTAACTGAAGAAATGTTTAACGGCATTGATAATAAGGGCATCACAATAGACGGCAAGCTTGCAACAATTATCGTTTCAAGTGATTTTGACGACAGCACTCTGAATGCTCTTGCACCTATTCATCTTGACAGCATTACGCTTTCACTTGAAGAGGTATTTCTTAACGAAATGGAGGAGAAGGATTATGACATCACTAAAATCTTCAGCGAATAAGTCAGCTGCAGGGTATGATTTCAAATTTGCGTTAAAGGGATTGATTTTCCCGGCAGTTGTATCATTTCTCCTTGCTTCATTAACATTTGTTGCTCGACCGCTTTTCACAATGAGCACATACGCAAAGCACACCTCAGGTAAGCTTAATTTAGAGGAAACCTTGATTGCGATTAGAAATACCTATACATCCATGCTAACATCTCAAATGTGGGACGGATATGGAATTTTAGGCATATTTGTTTTGTGTGTCGGTGTGCTGTTTGCACTTTGTACATTCAGCTTTTTGATGAGAAAAAATAAGATAAATGTCTTTCTTTCAAGTCCGGTTGGAAGAGCGGCAATGTTTAAAAACAGAGTGCTTGCCGTAATTCTTCTTATGGGTGCTACAACCGTAATCCCGCTTATAATTGATGTCGCAATTAACATTAGGGTGTTCGGCAATGCAGGATATTTTGCGTGGCACGGTGTACTGCTTTTCGGCGAGTATATGGCATACATGCTTGCAGGCTTCAGCCTGATGAGTATTGCAATGCTTATATGCAACACGATTACCGAAGGTCTGTTTTTCGGTGCAGGCTTAATCGGATTCCCGACGGTAGCACTTTATTCGTTCCATCTCTTTGCAGACGCGTTTTTAAGGGGATACAGCGACACAACAGATATAACCTATGGCTTGCCTAATGTTTTGAATAAGCTTTCAATTGTAAATCCGCTTGTTTTCGGTAAGGCTTTCGGCAATTACAGAATTTATTACAATTTGTTTGCTTTCGCATTTAGGGCAAAGGAGGAGACAACAGACCTCGGCGAGCTTGACTATGTAGCCTCGTACGCTATGGGCAGCGGATACAAGTGGGCACAGATGAATATTATTGCACCGTTTCTTATTTGGCTTGCAATATCGGCACTCTTCATTTTTGTTGCCAAAAAGCTTTTCCTTTGCAGAAGAGTTGAAAATGCAGGTATCTTTTCGGTAGCAAAGGTGCCAACAACAGTGATTGCACTTGAGATTGCACTCGGCACAGGCGCTATTGCCGTAAGCGGTGTAAGCAGCAGTCAAGATTACAATGTCTTTATGACAGCACTTGTCGGTATAGTTTTTGCGTTAATTGCTTATTACATTACAACTGCAATCGGCAGAAGAAAAATTAAGCCTGCAAAATATGTTAATATAACTGCAGTCGGCGCAGCAGGCGTTATGGCAGTGTTTTTCTTAATCTTAAACTTAGGCGGTTTAGGCTACACAACATACATTCCCGATGCTAAGGATATTGATTCTGCATTGATCAGCGGTAAATTCGTGAACGCGTCCGGAAACGAATGTACAAGATTCTCAACAATGAATTCAAGCACAAGCAAGGAGGTTGCAATTGAGGGATATGACGATGTTACAATCGGCGTATTTACATCTGCGGAAGACATTTCAAGGCTTATCGAGGTTAATAAGGCAGTCGCTCAAAAGACAGACGACATGACAGGCTTAAGTGTAAAAATTGTTTACAGGCTGAAAAACGGCAATACCGTTACAAGACGATTTGACACCACTGACTACAAGGCTTGCTTTGATGCTCTTTCAATGACAGATTCGGATGCCTATAAGGATGAGCTTGATTTCCTCCTTTCATCAAAGAGAGTAGATGAAGAAAGGAGCGATCTTGGCAATATCACTTCATGGGACGGTCCTTGGAGTGACATGCACTTTTCGGATACAATGGGACTTTTCAGCTATACGGACGAGGAAACTGTTAAAACCGTTATTCAGGATTGCTCTGCAAAGCTAATCAGTGACGACCTCACAAGCGAAAGGATTATTGAGAACACGCCGGAGCTTAAGGATGCGATTTTAGCAGATAAGCTTGCAGCGGATTATATTCAAAAATTCAGGCCGAGCGAAAAGCCAATCGGTATGATTATATTCTTCGATCCGCGTAACTTTGAGTATCAAAATGATAGCACTGCCGAAGGCGACTATGAGGTTGCGAGCTTTAGTGCAACAGTTAGATATTACATCTACGAAAGCATGGAAAACACAATTTCCTACCTGAAATCAACAGGTGATTACGAAGTGCTCGCAAATCCAAAGCAGTATGATATTAAATCTGCAACCGTAATCAGCTGCGGTGATTACAGAGAGCTTGCTAATACTATCGGTTACGATGATAGCTTCCTGTCATACATGTTTGACGCAACATATATTCAATACAACAAGGACGATGAATATAGAAGTAGCTTTGCCGAGCAGATAAATGATAATGCTGCCGATAAGGCTCAGTCGGTGACTGATGCAGACAAAATCAGTGAGCTCTACAACGAATCAAGAAGCTTTGCTTATGCGTCAAATGACGATATGATTGCAGTGTTCACACTATCCGACGGCAGTGAAATCGTTAGGTTAATCACAAAGAGCTAATTACAACAATATACTAAATGTATAATAATTTATACAATCCCCCCCAAAAATATTACAACAATGTACAAGTAGGGACAGGCCCTACTTGTACATTGTTAAAAGAAATAAGGGCTCCTGATTTCAGGAGTCCTTAAATTATTATATCTGTTTTATTTATTTATTCTGCTCTGACTTAGCCTCGTCGGTATCGCGATAATACTGTGTAAACGGGCGGAAGCGTTCCTGCTCCTCCCAAATTTCCTTTGCCCTGGGTGCCCATGCTCTTGCATAGTCATCGCACTTCGCGCAAAGCTCGTCGGCAGACTCAAGCTGTGTCAAATTAGTTGATTTTGCATTAGTCTTTTTAACGAGATTTCTCAAAGCATCCGGATTTTCAAGCATCGGGCAGGGACGAAGCATATTGTCGTTGAACGGCTGTCCCTTGTAGTATTCGTGGAAGAGAGGAGCCTTCAGGCACTCAAGAATACTCTTTTCTCTAATGTTTGAGTCGGAGTAGTGAATGAACACACAAGGCTCAACATCGCCCTCGCTGTTGATGTGAAAATAGTTTCTTCCGCCTGCAATACAACCGCCGACAAATTCGCCGTCATTCTGGAAATCAACGGTGAAAATCGGTTTACCGGTTTTAGCGTTTCTGTTTTCTCTTATTTTCCTGTAAACATGCTCACGCTGGTCGGGAGTCAAAAGAAGCTCCCTGTCTGCACCGCTGCCGACAGGCATGTAGTGGAAATACCAAGCGTATCTTGCACCGTTTTCAATCAGCAAATCGTAAAACTCGTCAGATGTTACGGAGTCATAGTTTTTGCTTGTGTAGCAAATTGATGCGCCAAATAAGCACTTGTGCCTTTTAAGCATTTGCATTGCATCAATAGTCTTTTGATATACTCCTTCACCGCGTCTGCTGTCATTAACCGACTCGTCACCCTCAATGGAAATCGCAAGTCCGAGATTGCCGCACGCCTTCATGTCCTCGCAGAATTTGTCATCAATAAGCGTTGCATTTGTAAATGCGAGGAAGATGCAGTCACTGTTTTCTCTTGCAAGAGTGAGAATGTCGTCCTTGCGAATAAGAGGCTCACCGCCCGTGAACATAAAAAAGTGTGTGCCAAGCTCCTTTGCCTCGTTGATAATTCTTCTCATCTCGTCGAGAGTAAGGTTTGACTTGTAGCCGTATTCGGCAGCCCAGCATCCCTTGCACTTAAGGTTACATGCTGAGGTGGGGTCTAAAAGAATAACCCACGGGATATTACAGCCCTCAACCTCTCTTTTTTTACGGAGAGTTGCGGTTGCGATAAGTCCCAAATCAATGCCAAAGGTGAGAGCAGCTTTTCTTAAAAAATCGCCGTCAACCTCTTCAATTCCTCTAAAGAGATATTGATGCCAAATATTGCTTTCGTCGCTTATGATTTCAATAGGCTTTGTGAATGTGCTTTCGGGATACATTTTACCTGCGAGCGCCTTGCCTAACTTAACAAGCTTAAGCATATTCTTTTGTGGATTTTTGTAGATGTACTTAAACAATCTGTTTCCTATTGCGTGGAGCGCCTTGCTTTTAAAATCAGCCATTTGTTACCCTTTCTTACATAACCTGAGGAGCGGTTATCTTAAGCATTGAAAGTATGTTGCCAATAGTATTCTTGACAGCTGTGCAAAGATATAATCTTGCGTGAGTAAGCTTTTCGTCGTCGCTGACAACTCTGTGAGCGTTGTAGAACTTGTGGAAAAGAGTTGCAAGCTCGATTACATAGTGAGTAATCCTTGCAGGATCATACGCCTTTGCGGCATTGACAATTTCACCTGTGAGAGATGAAAGGTGTCTGATAATTTCTTTTTCCTCGTCAGAGCTTAAGAGTGAAAGTTCGCTGTCATCAATGCTGCCGAGGCTTACGCCTTGCTCCTGCGCCTTTTTAAGAATTGAGCAAATTCTTGCGTGAGCGTACTGAACATAATAAACAGGATTTTCACTTGATTGCTTTGCCGCAAGCTCAAGGTCAAAATCAAAGTGAGAGTTAGGCTCTCTTAAATTGAAGAAAAATCTTGCCGCGTCGAGCGGTACCTCATCAATAAGCGTGTTGAGAGTGATTGCCTTGCCTGAACGCTTTGAAAGCTTGATTGTTTCGCCGTCTCTTACAAGTCTAACCATCTGCATGATTACAATGTCAAGCCTTGAAGCGTCAAGACCGAGAGCGGTGAGAGCAGCCTTCATTCTCGGAACATAGCCGTGGTGGTCGGCACCTAAAACATCAATAGCAGTGTCAAACCCTCTTGTAACGAGCTTGTTGTAGTGATATGCAATGTCGGGAACGATGTAGGTAGGAATACCGTTTGCGCGGACTAAAACGATGTCCTTATCATTGCCGAACTCGCTTGCCCTAAACCACAAAGCACCGTCCTGCTCGTAGGTAACGCCCTTTTCCTTAAGAGCGTCGATAACTCTTTGAACAGAGCCGTCGTTGTGGAGAGTTGACTCTCTAAACCACTTGTCGTACTTAATTCTGTATCTGCCGAGGTCGCGCTCAAGACCGTCAATATTCTTTGGAAGGGCATAGTCAACAAGTGCTTTTCTTCTATCTGCTGATGAAGCGTTAACATACGCGTCGCCGTATTCCTTGATGAAATTCTGTGCGTGCTCCGTGATGTCTGCACCCTGATATGCGTCCTCAGGCATCTCAATTGTGTTATCAAAAAACTGTAAATATCTAACCTCAAGTGATGTTGCAAACTTTTCAATTTGATTGCCGGCATCGTTGATATAAAACTCTCTGCTGACATTGTAGCCTGCCCAATCAAGAACGCTTGCAAGGCAGTCGCCTATTGCACCGCCTCTTGCGTTGCCGATATGCATAGGACCTGTCGGGTTGGCGGAAACAAATTCCACAAGAACTTTTTTACCCTCGCCGTAGTTTGACTTACCGTAGTCGTCACCGCACGCGATTATATCCTTGAGTATTTCGCTGTAATATTTCTGCGAAAGGTAGAAATTAAGGAAGCCCGGTCCTGCAATCTCAACTCTTTCAAATAATGTGCCGTCAAGGCTGATGTTGTTCACAATGCTTTGAGCGATTGCAGCGGGAGCCTTTTTGTATGCTCTTGCACCTGCCATTGCAATGTTTGATGAAAAGTCACCATTTGCTCTGTTTGCAGGAACCTCGATTTTAAAATCCGGTGCCTCAACCTCAGGAAGCTCGCCGTTTGCAACAGCACTGTTAACAGCATCTAAAAGTATCTTTTTTAATGTGTTTTCTGTTTCTTTAACAATTCGTGACATTTTTTACTCCTGATTTTTATATGTAATTATTACTTCGTTTCTCGATGCAAGCGCACCGTTCAAATCAATATCGTAGGAAAAGCGGAATTTGCCGTTATCGTCGGCATAATCAGCCTCAATCTCATGACCGGAAATACCCATAAGAATGTCGCCGTATTCAGTGCCGTAATGGCATAGATTTCTTTTTGATTTTTCGATGATAAGGCAGGAATCAAATGCACCCGTCCTAATCATTTCAACAGATTTTTTGTCCTTTGAAATTTTAACGCTTACATGCACCTGACTAAACGGAGGCTCTTGCTCCTCGTTGTAGTAAATGACATATTCGTTTTCAAGCTCCTCGATGCTACCGATTGTTGTAAGCTCAAGCCTGTCCTTTTCATCGTCAATGCTTTGACTGCCGATGATGTTAAGTAAAACCTTTTTCATATTTGTTATCTGTTTTCCGTATTTTATATTTTTCCGCCGCGCTCTAACGCAAGGCTGATGAGCCTGTCTATAAGCTCCTTGTACTGAACACCTACTGCCTCAAAAAGCTTTGGATACATGCTGATAGGTGTTTGACCGGGGATTGTGTTGATTTCGTTGAGAAGAACTCTGCCGTCGTCCTTTGTTACAAAGAAGTCAACTCTTGACATACCCTCACAGCCAAGAGCCTTGTACGCCCTGATTGCCTGAGCTCTGACCTCTTCTCTCTTTTCCTGAGGAATATCGGCAGGAATTTTTGTTTGCGATGCGGGATTGTTGTACTTTGCGTCAAAGTCATAAAAATCTGCCGCAGCAAGTATTTGACCGACCTCACCGGCGATAGGGGTATCGTTGCCTAAAACCGCACACTCAACCTCGTAGCCGTCAATGAATTCCTCAAGAACAGCCTTCTTGTCCTCCTTGAAGGCAACACCCATTGCGGTGATAAGCTCCTCTTTGTCCCTTGCCTTTGAAATACCGACTGATGAGCCGGCGTTTGCAGGCTTTACAAATATAGGAAAGCCGAGCCTATCGATTGCCATGTCAAGACATCTGTCGGGATTTGATTTAAATTCATGCTCCGTAAACGCACACCATTTCGCCTGATTGATGCCGAATGCGTCTGCAACTGCGTTAGCGACTGCCTTGTCCATGCAAACACCCGATGATGTTGCATCACAGCCGACAAACGGAATTTGCGCAAGCTGAAGAAGTCCCTGAATTGTGCCGTCCTCACCGTTTTTTCCGTGAAGAACAGGGAACACGCAGTCAAGCCTGATTATTTCTCCGCGAGATGTAACAATGCCGTGGATTGATGCGTCGGGACTGATGTATGCCGGCACAAGACTCGGTGAGCCGAGCCACCTGTCCTCTGGCAAAAGATTTATGTCGTCGTTGTATATAAACCATTGACCTTGCTTTGATATGCCGATAAGGACAATGTTATATTTGCTGTAATCAAGATTAGATATGATACCCTTTGCGGAAATGCAGCTGATGTCATGCTCTGATGAAACTCCGCCGAATATAATTCCAAGTGTAATTTTGCTCATATAATCATCTCCACAAAATATTTCATAATATTGTATCACACCGATACTAAATAATCAATATAATTTATATGTGCTAAACTAACAGATTTATCCTTATAATCTGTCTCTTATACACATCTGAC
>CAMGDK010000014.1 GCA_946042285.1 uncultured Clostridia bacterium
TCAAGCCTTGCGCAAATCACTCTCGGCTTTGACCTTTTGATAGTATTAACGAATATCTGCCTTTGTCTTTGACTGTATGTTGAAACATCGTCCGACACAAAAAGCAAACTTCCGCAAATTGAATTTACATCTGCGATAAGCTCTCTTTGAGCTAAATTGAGCTTAATATTATCATCACGAAGAAGGAACACATCGGGATCGTTACGCCATGCTCTGCCGTCAAGATGCCTGCGGAACACGGTGTTCATCAAAGTAAACTGTGTTGAAACATCCTCACGCGAAAAAGCCTTGTTTTCCCATGTCAAGCCGACATCTGCGCCTATTCTCATATAATCGAACTTGCCGAACGCAGGCGCAAGCGGACATCCGCAGCCTAAAATTATCCTGTCGCCGCAGCACTCCCTCAAAAAATCAACTGCGTCGCACATGATTTCGCCACGAGTTTTGCCATGAATAGGAATAATTGAGCATGCGTAAAGAAAATCGAGCTTAACCATATCGAAGCCCCACTCGTTAAGAACCGTGTCAAAAACAACTCTTATATATTCCCTAACCTCTTCGTTGTATATATCAAGTGCATAGAAGCCGCCCCAATTGTGAGAGGCGTAGTGCGTATGCCCTTTTTTGTCACGGACAAGCCAATCCTTGTGCTTTTTGTAGATATATGACGATGGCACAGCTGCAAACGGAGCAAGCCACAGACCTGCAAGCATTCCCTTTGAATGAATTTCATCGGCAACAGCCTTCATGCCGGACGGGAACTTTTTGCTGTCAGGCAAAAGCCAGTCGCCGACAGCCCTTTCGTAGCCGTCATCAATTTGGAAAATATCTATTTTCTCGCCGATATTTGAAATCGCTTCAAGGTCGCGATTAACAATATCCTCTGTTACATTGGTGTAATAATTATACCATGTGGTATATCCGCACCTTCTGTCATGCTTAGGCGAAGCAATTTCCATAAGCTCAAAATACTTATCAAATGCACATTCGTAATTATCCTCAATAACTGCAAGGCTCAAAAGCTCAACAGGAGCATCATAAGAAGCACCCTCAAGCTCCTTTTCAAAGGAAATGATTTCCTTCGATGTGTCAAATGTGATAATGGTATAGCCGACTCTTTCATTAAGCGAGCCGAAAAGCCTTATGCCCTCACCGTTTCTGACATAAGCATAGGAATAGCCGTAAAACACTCCCTGCTGCTGAGGGTATTCGTGAAAGGTTAAGTCGCCTGCACCCCAAATACCGAGAGGGTTAAAGCTCTTTTTTTGAATACCCAAAACCTTTGGATTAAACTCATTCATGGAGTCCTTCGGTGCATATTCGCGCGACACAGTCCAGCTTTGATAGCCGTTTACAAAAATCCTTTCATTAGCGCTGATTTTGATTCCCGCGGTAAGCTCAAGCTTTTCAAATGTGAGTTCGGTATTCGGCACAAGCGTTGCCGATACAATACCGCCTGAGTCCCTGATGATTAAATTAAAATCCTCATTATCAGGTGATGTTGTTTCCTTAATTACGCCGTGTGCCGTGTATTTAGAATAAAAGCTAAAATTCATCATTACAACCTTCCTTCTAAATTATGATACCACAAGCACAGAGCTTTTTCAATATTTACCTACCAAGCAGTATTATTTACCTATATGTTTCTTATATGCAGCAGTAACAAATCCACGGAAGAGCGGATGCGGCTTATTCGGTCTTGACTTGAACTCCGGATGGAACTGACCGGCAACAAACCACGGATGCTCCGGAAGCTCAACCATTTCAACAATGTGATTATCGGGCGATGTGCCTGCAAAAATCATGCCTCCTGCCAAAAGAGCATCTCTGTAATCGTTATTAACCTCATATCTGTGTCTGTGACGCTCAAGAATTTCTGCCGAGCCGTAAAGCTCATACGCCTTTGAATCGGGATTGAGCACACACGGATACTGACCGAGTCGCATTGTTCCTCCCATATCGGTTACATCCTTTTGCTCCGGTAAAATATCAATTACGGGATACGGAGTATCGGGATTGATTTCTGCCGAGTTCGCATTATCCATACCGAGAACATTGCGGGCAAACTCTATTATTGCAATTTGCATACCAAGGCAAATACCGAGATACGGGATTTTATTCTCTCTTGCATAGCGACAGGCGTTTATCTTGCCCTCAATACCTCTTGAGCCGAATCCGCCCGGAACAAGAATACCATCGACATCACCTAAGACAGCGTCAAGGTCTGCACCGTTTTCAAGCGTTTCGGAGTCTATCCAACGAATATCTACCGCGCTGTTCGTTTCAATACCTCCGTGCTTTAATGCCTCGTTTACGGAGATATACGAATCGTGAAGCTCAACATACTTACCAACCATGGCGATAGTAACTGTCTGCCTTGGATTACGAAGTGCAAAGAGCATATTTTCCCAATCGGTCAAATCAGGAGCCTTACATTCAATTCCAAGCTTTTTGATTACAACCTCATCCATTTTTTGCTCCTTGAGCATCATAGGAACGGCGTAAAGAATATCACAGTTGTTGTTTTCAATAACACATTCCTTTTCAACATTACAGAAAAGTGCAATCTTGCTCTTTATATCCTCCGTAAGCGGATGCTCTGTACGGCAAACGATAATATCGGGATGAATACCGAGCGAAAGCATTTCCTTAACAGAGTGCTGTGTCGGCTTTGATTTAAGCTCGTCGGATGCGGCAAGGTAAGGAACGAGAGTAACATGGATGAAAAGGCAATTCTCCCTGCCGAAGTCCGATGCAAACTGACGGATTGCTTCAATAAACGGCTGTGACTCAATATCGCCGACGGTGCCGCCTATTTCAACAAGGCAAACATCTGCGCCTGTGTCTGCATTTTTTGCAATAGACCTTTTTATCTCGTTTGTTATGTGAGGGATAATCTGCACTGTTTTACCGCCGTAAACGCCCTTACGCTCATCGGTGATAACCTTCCAGAAAACGCGACCGCTTGTAAGGTTTGAATTTTGCGAAAGACTTTCATCAATAAATCGCTCATAGTGACCGAGGTCAAGATCGGTTTCCGCACCGTCATCGGTTACAAAAACCTCACCGTGCTGAACGGGATTCATAGTACCCGGATCGACATTTAAGTATGGATCAAGCTTCTGCGCAGTGACCTTGAGTCCCCTCGCCTTAAGCAATCTGCCAAGTGATGCCGCAGTAATGCCCTTGCCCAAGCCCGACACAACGCCGCCGGTAATAAATATATACTTTGGCTTGTTTAATATTAGATTCATAAAATAACCCCCAATACGACAAAAAATAAAAAAAGAAAAACGGCTGTACAAAAACAGCCGTTGTACTTACATATTATAGAGCCTTGCTTCTCAAAAATCAATATGTTTTTGCAAATTCATACTGATATTTTTGTGATTTGCGAATTTTTATTCATAATTTATGTAATATTATGAATATCACAGTATATTTATGCAATGTTAAATTAGTGGTGGAAGAGGCGGATGCCTGTCATTGTCATTGCGATACCGAAGCTGTCGCAGCACTCGATAACTGCCTCATCTCTTACAGAGCCGCCCGGCTGTGCGATATACTTAACGCCTGACTTAACTGCTCTTTCAATATTGTCTTCAAACGGGAAGAATGCATCCGAGCCGAGAGCAACATTAGTCATCTTCTCGTGCCAAGCCTGCTTCTCCTCCTTGGTGAACGGCTTTGGACATTCAGTGAAATACCTCTGCCATACGCCGTCCTTGAGCAAATCCTCATACTCATCGGAAATATAAAGGTCGATAGCGTTGTCAGCCTCACATTTTCTGATACCGTCTATGAAAGGAAGGTTAAGCACCTTTTCGTTATGACGAAGCCAAAGGTTGTCAGCCTTATTGCCTGCTAATCTTGTGCAGTGAATTCTGCTCTGCTGACCTGCGCCGACACCGATTGTCTGTCCGCCCATAGCATAACAAACCGAATTTGACTGTGTATATTTAAGTGTAATCATTGAAATGAGAAGGTCAATCTTTGCGATTTCCGGAATATCCTTGATTTTTGTAGGCATATCGTTGAAGAGGTCCATTGTGATTTCGGCATCGTTGCGCTTTTGCTCAAACTTTATGCCAAACACCTGCTTTGTCTCCGTAAGCTCAGGCTCGTAATCGGCATCAACCTTGATTATGAGATAATTGCCTCTTCTTTTTGCCTTGAGAATTTCGAGAGCCTCATCTGTATATGACGGAGCAATAATACCGTCGCTGACCTCTTTTACAAGGAAATTTGCAACAGAAGCGTCACATTCGTCGCTCAATGCGGCAAAGTCGCCGAATGATGAAACGCGGTCGCATCCTCTTGCTCTTACATAAGCCTGCGCAATCGGTGAAAGCTCAAGTCCGTCAGGCACCATGCAAACCCTGCGCTCAACCTCGTCAAGCGGCTTTGCAACTGCTGCACCTGCCGGCGAAACATGCTTGAATGAAGCGGCACTCGGGAGTCCGGTTGCCTTTTTAAGCTCCTTAACAAGCTGCCATGAATTAAAGGCATCAAGTAAATTTATATAGCCTGCTGCACCATTGAGAATTTCAAACGGAAGCTCCTTACCGTCCATGTGAATTCTTGCAGGATTTTGATTTGGGTTACAGCCGTATTTAAGCTTATACTCTGTCATAATTTTGACCTTCCTTTTAGAAATATTATCGCTATTTTATACCATATTGTTGAAAATTGCAAGTCGGTTTGATAGAATAAAACTCCAATAAGTTCAAATGGTGGTAAATATGACCGGAATTTTAGCAGTAAATCACTTTCTCACGGGTGAAAAATTCGACACGCTTCACAGACATTTGGTAAGCACTGCCGAAAAAATGAATATCCATCTTGTGCCTCGCACCAACATGGAGCTTGCCTTAGACAGCAATATCAATGCAGATTTTGTTTTGTTTTGGGACAAGGACATTAACCTTGCAAGGCGGCTTGAAAAGCAGGGATTAAGATTGTTTAACAGTGCCGATTCTATCGAAAAATGCGACGATAAGGCAAGGACATATATTGAGCTTGACGGCATCGTGCCGCAGCCTCAAACAATGATTGCACCGAAGACTTTTTTCAAATCGGACATGGAAATGTTTGTTGACGGCGCTATTGACGCACTCGGCTTGCCTATCGTATTTAAGGAGTGCTTCGGCTCATTCGGCGCGCAGGTTTATCTTTGCAATACGAAGCAGGAAATTATCTCTCACATCGGCACAACACCGTTTATTCTTCAAAAATTCATCAAGGAAAGCAGTGGCAGGGACAAGCGAATTGAGATTGTCGGCGGTAGGTGTGTCTGCGCAGTCAGACGGAAAAATGATAATGACTTTCGCTCAAATGTCACTAACGGCGGTGCTATGACAAAATGTGAAGCGACCTTATGTGAAATCGAAACGGCAATAAAAGCATGTGACGCTCTCGGTCTTGATTTCGGCGGTGTTGATATTCTTGACAACGGTGATGTTTGCGAGGTCAACTCAAATGCTCACATTATCAACATTATGGACTCAAGCGGGATTGATATTGCGCCTATCATTTTTAATCACATTACGGAGAAAATCGTATGAGCGGAGTTTTGATTTATACTGACGAGGAAGCAAAAAGAAACTCCTTTGCAATCGAGAAATACAGGAGCCTTCTTGATATTAAGGTTGTTGACGAAGCATACAACGGCGATGCCGATTATGCTATTAACAGGACTAATGATTGCAGGATTGCAAGGCGCTTTGAGGACAGGGGTATAAGAGTATTTAACTCATTTGAGCTTTCAAGAATTGCAAACGACAAGCAGCTTTGCTATGATATTATGGATAAAAACGGTGTGCCGATTATGGAAACGAGATATACCGGTGTGCCGTTTGTGAAAAAGCCGATTAACAGTCACGGAGGAATAGGTGTTGAGCTTTTGAATATTCAAGAGGAGCACGCCGAGGGCTTTGTTTATCAAAAGCCGTGCGACACTCTTGGCAGAGATTTGCGCGTGTGGGCAATCGGCGGTGAAATAATCACATCCATTCTTCGCGAAAGCAAAACAGACTTTCGTTCAAATTTCTGTCTCGGCGGCAACGCTGTTCCCTACACGATGAACGACGAGGAATTAAAGCTTGTAAAAAAGGTTATCGACCTTGCAAACGGGGACTACATAGGCGTTGATTTTTTGTTTGACAACGGCAGACTTGTCTTCAACGAAATCGAGGATACCGTCGGTGCAAGAATGGTTTATGCAAAAACCGATATTGACATAATCGGGCTTTACTGTGAATATATCAAATCGAATATATGACAAAAAAAGAACAGATAGGAAATCCTACCTGTTCTTTTTGGTGACCCGGACGGGAATTGAACCCGTGTTACCGCCGTGAAAGGGCGGTGTCTTAACCTCTTGACCACCGGGCCGTTGGTGGCTTTAACTGGATTCGAACCAGTGACACTGCGGGTATGAACCGCATGCTCTAGCCAACTGAGCTATAAAGCCATGTGCTTTTTGACTTAAGTGATGTCTCAAGTGCAAGCAAGATTATATATTATAAATCACAATTTGTCAATAGTTTTTTTCTCAAAATGAACTTTTTGCTAAAATTCATACAAATGTTTGACTTGAGTGTGTGATAGTGGTATCATTAGTGTATAAAATTATTGGCTTATAATAAAAGGAAATTTAAGGCACATAATAAAAAAACGGAGGAAAATATGAAGGAAATCAGCGAAAAGCAAAGGCAGGTTTTTGAATTTATCAAGGAAAGATTGTCCGTCAGAGGTACTCCGCCGACCGTAAGAGAAATCGGTGAGGCTGTCGGTCTGAAATCAACATCCTCTGTGCAATACAATCTAAATGTTCTTGAGGAGGCAGGATACATCGTGCGCGATCCCCTGCTCAAAAGGAGCATCAGGATTGCAGGTGCGGCAGAAAAAATCAATCAAATTCCTCTTGTCGGCACGGTAACTGCCGGCATGCCCATTCTTGCAAATCAGCAGATTGAGGAATACATAGCCGTATCGGGCATCGCAGGAGGTAATCTTTTTGCACTTCATGTTAAGGGCGACTCAATGTTCAACGCAGGCATATATGACGGCGACATCGTGATTGTTGAGCAGATGCCGTCGGTTGAAAACGGTGAAATTGTTGTTGCGCTTATCGACGACGAGGCAACCGTTAAACGATTTTTTAAGGAAAACGGTCACTTTAGGCTTCAGCCCGAAAACGATAATTATGAGCCTATTATTGTCAGCGAATGTAACATTCTCGGCAAGGTGAAGGGGCTAATAAGAAGCTATTGATATTTTTACTGTCTTGTGATAATATTTCTGTATTATTTTTTATGTATATGGGGGTTAAATAATGAGTGAATGTAATCATGATTGTTCAAGCTGCGGTCAAAGCTGCTCATCAAGGCAGCCTGACCCAAAGGACTTCCTTAAGCCTATGAACAAGTATTCAAATATAAAGAGAGTTGTCGGTGTAGTAAGCGGTAAGGGCGGTGTCGGCAAAAGCCTTGTATCCTGCCTTCTTGCCTCAAAATGTGCAAGAGCCGGGCTTAAGGTCGGTATTCTTGATGCGGATATAACCGGTCCCTCTGTGCCTAAATCATTCGGCATTAACGACAGGGCTATGCAGGACGAGGAAAACCTCCTGCCTATCGAAGCAAACGGTGTTAAGGTTATGAGCATCAATCTTCTTTTGGAGGATGTCAACTCACCTGTTGTTTGGCGCGGTCCTGTTATCAGCGGTGTTATTGAGCAGTTTTGGAGCGATGTCCGTTGGGGCGAGCTTGATTATCTTTTTGTCGATATGCCTCCCGGAACGGGCGATGTTGCACTTACTGTTTTTCAAAGTCTTCCGATTGACGGCATAGTTATTGTGTCAACTCCGCAGGACCTTGTTAAAATGATTGTCAACAAGGCATTTAACATGGCTAAAATGATGAATGTGCCTGTGCTTGGACTTATTGAAAACATGAGCTATTTCACATGCCCTGACTGCAATAAAAAATTAAGCATCTTCGGCGAGTCGAAAATTGACGAAACCGCAAGCGAGCTTGGTGTACCCGTGCTTGCAAGGCTACCTATCAACCCTGAAATCAACAGGCTTGTTGATGCCGGTAAAATCAGTGAGGTTGAATGCAGCGAGCTTGACGAATTTATCGACGCACTTAAGTAAGATTTAAGGAGAGCATTATGGCTAAAAGAGATAATTACATCAACTGGGACGAATACTTTATGGGGGTTGCAATCCTTGCATCACAAAGAAGCAAGGACCCTAACACTCAGGTAGGAGCGTGCATTGTTAACGACGACAACAAGATTATGTCCGTCGGCTACAACGGCTTCCCTCGAGGCTGCAGTGACGACGAATTTCCTTGGGAGCGCGACGGCGGATTGGAAAGCGAGACAAAGTATCCCTATGTTTGCCATGCAGAATTGAACGCAATTCTAAACGCAGGAGGCAACAGCCTAAATGGATGCAGGATTTATGTTGCGCTTTTCCCATGCAACGAATGTGCAAAGGCAATCATTCAAAGCGGAATTAAAGAGGTTATTTACATAAGCGACAAGTATGCCGACACAGACCTTGTTAAAGCAAGCAAAAGAATGCTCACCTGTGCCGGAGTTAAGCTTACCCCGTTTGAGTCCGACAAAAAAATTACAATTGAATTTAATAAAGAAGGAATTTAAGAGAATTATATGGATATAGATATTTACGATTTTGACAAAACGATAGTACCGTTTGACAGCGGCTCACTATTTATAGCATACTGCATTGTTCACTATCCGTGGACTGTGATAACCCTGCCTGTTATTGCTGTCGGTCTTGCGCTTGGATTTGCAGGCATGCTTACCTTTACGCAGTATAAAAAATTCTGCTTTTGCCTTGTTAGGATGATACCGCTCAAAAAGGCAGTTAAGGGATTTTGGGACAAGTACGAAAAAAAGGTGCATCCGTGGTTTTATCAGCGCAAAAGATACTCTGTTGTAATCAGTGCATCGCCTGATTTTTTACTTGACGAAATTCAGCAAAGGCTTGGATTTGACGAGTTGATTTGCACAAGACACAATAGCAAAACAGGTGCTATCATTGGTGAAAACTGCAGAGGCAGGGAAAAGGTTAACAGGCTTTATCAGCTACATAAAAAGGAGGACATAAATGTTATTGATGTTTACTCCGATTCAATCAAGCATGACAAGCCTATTTTTTCACTTGCAACCGGTCAATGCTATCACATTGTCAAGGGAAGCAGAAACAAAATTGACTACACTAAAACATACGGATAAGTGACGGTTTATGAAGTATTTTTTAAGAGTAATTGTGGTTTTGCTTGTTGCCACAAGCGTGATTTTTGTGTTTTCAAACAATTACAGAAAAAGCAAAATTGCCGACAGCATTGTGCTTACAACGCAGAAAATCGGTGAAGCAACCGAAAAGGCTGACACAAGAATTCTTGTTGCCGAAAACGAAGAAAGCGGCTACAAGCTATATAAGGACAACGGCACAGTCATTCTTTGCAAGGATGATGTTGAGCAAAGCTTTGATATTTGGTATCCGTCCGTTTCAAGCCACACGCCCGAGCTTTACTATAACGATTTTGACGACGACGGCGAAAAGGAGCTGTTGATTATTATGATAAGCAACAGCATAAGCTATTACAGTGGCAAAACCGACTACTTTAATGCCGCAGTCCTCGTTGACGGCGTAAAGGAAAGCGATGACTCAAGCAAGGAATTTATTACAATTACTGCCGGCGTTGACAGCTGGAAGGCTCCGTTTACAAGCGCAATTAAATGCGAAATGAATCAGCTTATCAGCTGTGATAAATACATTCAATTTGTTATGGATGATGTTTCGAGCGAGTTTGTATATGACGAAGCCACCGGCATTTCATCAAACAAATATGTTTACTATGCAAGGGCTTTGAAAAACGGTAACGGCAGCTATGCACAGCTTGAGCGTTGGCAGAAGGGCGCATGCAAATACTCTGTTTCCGACGACGGAAAAATCAAGCTTGATATTACAGTGCTTGCTTATTACAAGGACATTGCAAAGCCGCAAATATTAGGCTGCATTGACATGACAATGCACACCGTAAAGGATAAATTTGACATCGTCCCCAAATCAATCAGCTTTATTGCAGATGATGCATATTTTTGCTCTGACCCGAGAGTGAGTGCAACAGAGGGCTGGACTAAGGTAATCAAAAACAGTGCTCAGCCTGCAAGCGTGCAGGACACCGATATTGATTGGATTGATGCTGAGCTTTCACTCCCCAACGGATACAATCAAACAACCGTCAGCTTTGCAGGCATGACAAGCGAAATAAAAAATGTTGACAGAATTGAAATTAACGAAGGAGCACTGACATTGTACGCGAAGGAGGGCTATGCCTTTTCAAATCGTGCACTGTCAAGCTACTCTGTCACTGCCAAAATAGGTCCTAAGGAAAGCTATGACATTTCATACTCCTGCAAAATTGACAGCATAAACGGAGAAAATGCGCTTACTGTTTATTTTGACAAAACATATAATTTTGAAGACCTTAAATCAATAACGGTAAAATACGGTGTGTAAATATAAATTAACAATAAACTTTTTAGACAGAAGTTGAATAAGTGTTAATTATATGGTATAATCCTTCTCCGAAAGGTGTGGTGTAATGAAAGAAGTTTTGATAACCGCTGATTCCACATGCGATTTACCAAAGGATATAATCGAAAAATATAATATCGTTATCACTCCCCTTTCTATTCTTTTGGGTGATGATACCTTTACAGACGGAGTAGATATTTTCCCGAGCGGCATATACGACTATGTTGCCAAAACGGGAGCTCTGCCGAAAACCGCAGCCGTCCCTCCGTCATACTACTATCAGCTGTTTGAAGAGGCATCTGCCTCGGGCAAGGCGGTTGTTCACATCGGCTTATCATCTGCAATTTCGTCAAGCTATCAAAACGCTTGCATTGCGGCATCCGATTTCGACGATATATACTGCGTTGACTCAAAGAGTCTTTGCACCGCCATGGGACTCCTTGTTCTCAAGGCATGCGACTTTAGGGAAAAGGGCTTTGACGCAAAAAAAATTGCGCACAGGGTTGAATCACTTGTCCCGAAGGTAAGCACAACATTTGTGCTTGACAACCTTGAGTATCTCCACAAGGGCGGCAGGTGCTCGGGCGTTGCAAAATTCAGTGCCAATGTGCTTGGAATCAAGCCTATGATCGGCGTTAATCCCAACGAAGGCAGCCTTGATGTCGTTAAAAAATACCGCGGAAGGATTGAAGCCGTTTACAAGCAGTACATCAATGACTCACTAAAGGATATTGATAAGATTGACAAGTCAAGAATAGTTGTTGCAAACAGCGGCTCAATCAACCCCGAAATCATCCAATACGCGTTGGGCGTTATCAACGGCAAGGCTGATTTTGACGAGGTCATTACTGCGGATGCAGGCTGTACAATCAGCTCTCACTGCGGCCCCAAAACACTTGCAATTTTCTATATAAAAAAATAGAACTAAATCACGGCGAACATTGTTCGCCTTTTTTTACAAAATGATTGTAAACTAATTTACATGTGAGGTAAACAATGAGCTTAAAGGATGATATTTTACTCGAGCTTTTGACGGCAAGAGATTATGTCAGCGGTGAATTTCTCGCAAAAAAATACAACAAGAGCAGAGCGGCGGTATGGAAATCCGTAAAATCGCTTGAGGCAGACGGATATAAAATCGATGCCGTAACAAACAAGGGATATATGCTTACCGACAGCGGCACTCTGCTTAGCGCACAATGCATCGGCGCAAGGCTTGAGAATGATATTGATGTAATATATTACCCTGAAATCGACTCAACAAACAACGAATGTAAAAGACTGCTTGCCGATTCAAAGCAGGGCACATTTCTTGTTGTCGCAGACAGGCAAACCGCAGGCAGAGGCAGGCAGGGCAAAAGCTTCTACTCCCCTGCCGGCACCGGTGTGTATTTCAGTCTTGTTATAAGACCGCGCACACAGCTGAAGAATGCCGTTACTGCAACTACTGCGGCATCCGTTGCGGTGTGCAAGGCTATCGAAAGGCTAACCGACATCAAGCCGAAAATCAAGTGGGTAAACGATGTCTATGTCAACGGTGCAAAGGTTTGCGGTATTTTGACAGAGGCAATCACCAACTTTGAGGAGGGCATTGTTGACAGTGTTGTAATCGGAATAGGAATTAACATAAGCACAAAGGATTTTCCGGACTCTGTCGAGATGGCAGGAAGTCTTAATGTTAATATCAACAGAAGTGCACTTGTTGCCGAGGTTGTAAACGAAATGATGAAAATTGCTTATGTTGACTACTCAACATTTATTGACTACTATCGCACTCACTCGATGGTGATTGGCAAGCGTATCAGGTTTACTCAAAACGGTGAAGCTTGCGAGGCAACTGCAATTTCCATTGACGAAACAGGAGGGCTCACTGTAAGACTTGACAGCGCAGAGGAAATAACTCTGCGAAGCGGAGAGATTACCGTAAGAGCGATTTAACATGGAAGATTTAATTGAAAAAAGACTGAAGGAATTACATAACAGAGCATTCGGCAGGTGCTACTCAACCTTTAGTGATTTTTTGAACATGGACGAGCAAAGCAGGCTTGAAAGGCTCAATTTGCCGTGCGTGAAATTCGGTGGGTATGACAACGCAGAAAGGATTATGGTTGGATTCGGCGACAATGTTCTGGGTGAGGATTTTCCTATATCCTATGTGGAGATTACTCCGATTATGCAAAGGTTTGCCGACAGGCTTACTCACAGGGATTTTCTCGGTGCGGTGATGACTCTCGGTATAAAAAGAGAGCTTATCGGCGACATTATCATTAAGGACAACTGCGGCTACCTGATTTGCACGGAGAAAATTGCACCGTACATTTGCGACAATTTGACAAAGATAAAACACACATCGGTTGAAGCAAGAATAACCGACACTCTGCCCGAAGGTGTAATCGCAACACCCGAAAGCAGTATTTACACAGTGTCGTCGTGCCGTGCAGATGTGCTTATCAGCGCAGTTTACAGGCTTTCAAGAAGCGAAGCATCGGCACTGTTTGCGACAGACAGAGTGTTCGTAAACAGTCGTCAGCTGACCTCCTCCTCGTATTTGGCAAAGGACGGCGATATTTTTTCCGTAAGAGGCTTTGGCAGATTTTCCTTTTGTAATGTTGTAAGAAAAACGAAGAAGGACAGATTTGCGGTTGAAATAATCAAATATACTTAATAAGTTACAAAATTGTTACAAATCGAGTTGACATTTGCTTTTTTTGTTGCTATACTTATATAGATATTAAAAATAAAAGCAGAAATTGTCGATTAAAATATGAAGGTGTAAGAAATGAACAAAAACAGGGTTAGCGTTAAAATTGCCGGTGCAAGCTACACAATTGTAACTGAGGACGAGCCGGAATATGTTGAGGCTCTCGCTGAAGAAATCAGCGCAGACATCAAATCAATCTGCAATTCAAACTCATCTCTTTCAATGACGCAGGCGGCAGTGCTTGTTGCTCTTGACAACGCAGACTCATGCAAAAAGGCAACTGCATCAGCTGACAATTTGCGTGCACAAATCAAGGATTATCTTGAGGACAGCGCAAGGGCTCGCATGGAGGTTGATGTTGCAAGGCGTGAGGTTGACCGCTTAAATCGTGAAATTTTACAGCTTAGAGATAGGCTTGCAGGTAAATAATATGAATTTTGAAATTTTGGCTCCTGCCGGCGGTATGGAGTCTTTGATTGCCGGTGTTCGCAGCGGAGCAAACGCAGTTTATCTTGGCGGTAAGCTGTTCAACGCCCGTCGCAACGCCGGCAATTTTAATGATGAAGAGCTGAAAAAGGCAGTTGAATATTGTCATCAAAGAGGTGTTAAGGTTTACTTAACGCTTAATATTTTGCTGTGTGACAACGAGCTTGATCAGGGATATAATCAAGTTAAATACGCACTCGAGGCGGGTGTTGACGCATTTATTGTTCAGGATGTCGGCGTAGCTCAAATGATAAAAGAGTGCTTCCCTCAATCAAGAATTCACGCATCAACTCAAATGAGCATAATGACTCCGTCGGGAGTTAAGGCGGCGAAGGAATTAGGCTTTTCAAGAGTGGTACTGCCAAGAGAAATGAGTATTGAGGAAATCAATGAAATCAGTAATAATACAGACATTGAGCTTGAGCTTTTTGTGCATGGCGCTCTTTGTATGTGCGTGTCAGGTCAATGCTATCTGTCGTCTGTTTTAGGCTCAAGAAGCGGTAACAGAGGACTGTGTGCACAGCCGTGCCGATTACCGTTCACTGCGGGCGGCGACAGCAAGCATGCTCTATCGCTAAAGGATTTAAGCCTTATCGGTCATCTTGACGAGCTTGACTGTATCACAAGCCTTAAAATCGAAGGCAGAATGAAGCGTCCGGAATATGTAAGCGCCGCAGTAGCCGCCGTGAAGAAGGCAATAAACGGCGAGTACGGCACAGGTGATGAATTTATGCTTCGCAGTGTGTTCTCACGCAGTGGATTTACAGACGGCTACCTCACTGCAAAAAGAGGCCGCGATATGTTTGGAATTAGGCAGAAGGAGGATGTTACCTCTGCATCACGGGTGCTAAAGGACATCAGCCACAATTACGATAACGAAAATCCACTCATACCAATGGATATTGAATTCACCTGTGTTCAAAATCAACCTGCCGTACTCAAGGCGTATGCTCTCGGAAGGGAGGCAGAGATTGTCGGCGATATTCCCGAAGCGGCAATAAACAAGCCTATGACGGTCGAAGCCTTAACCGATAGGCTTTCAAAGCTCGGCGGTACACAGTTTTACGCAGGCAACATAAATATAACGCTTGATGACGGATTGATTCTTCCCGTCTCAAAAATAAATGAAATGCGCCGTTTGGCAGTCGATAAAATCAACAAGGAAGAAAGGCCTTGCATCACCGCTCTTTCGTTCACTGCTCCAAAGAGTATTGAAAAAACAGGAGTTAAGTATGCTACTGCATCTTTTAAAAGTGCAGAGCAAATACCTGACAGGCATCCGTTCAAGCGAGTTTTTATTCCGCTTGACTCACCGATTGAGGATTTCATAGACAATCGTGCCGGTGCAGTTATACCGAGAGGACTTTTCGGTCAAGAGAAAAAAATCACGAAGCAGCTTGAAAGACTGAAAAAAGCAGGAGTTAGGAATATTCTTTGTGGAAACATTGATTCATACAAGCTTGCAAAGGATATGGGCTTCGAGGTGTTCGGTGACTTTGGGCTTAACATCTTTAACAGCATGAGTGCCAAGCATTTCAACTCGCCTATTCTTTCATTTGAGCTTGAGTTAAATCAGGCAAATCAAATAAATGCCGACGACACAGGCATCATCGCTTACGGTCGTTTGCCTCTTATGCTAACAAGAAACTGCCCTGTTAAAAACGACATCGGCTGTGCAAAATGCATGGGTAAGGGCGTGCTTACAGACCGTAAGGGATTCCAATTCCCCGTTATATGCTCAGACTATCCATGCGTTGAAATACTAAACAGTGTGCCTGTTTACATGCTCGACAGGTTGAACGAGATTAAGACTGATTTTATACATTTTGTGTTTACTGTTGAATCAAAGAGTCAAATTGAGGACATAATCAAGCTGTACGAGTCAGGGGCAAAGCCTGATTTTAAATACACAAGAGGACTTTATCAAAGAGGTTTAATATAATGCTTATACTTGCATCAAAATCACCGAGACGAAAGGAGCTTCTTTCACTCATCACTGAGGATTTTATAATTAAAACAGCAGATGTTGACGAGACGCTTCCTGCGAAAATTACTCCGTGGGAGGCGGTTGAATATCTTTCTCAAATCAAGGCTGAGCCGTTTAAAAGCGACGAAGATATTGTTATCGGTGCAGACACCGTTGTTGCAGTTGACGGCACGATACTCGGTAAGCCGTCCGACAGGGAAAACGCGTTTGCCATGCTTAAAATGCTAAGCGGTAAGGAGCACAGTGTTTTCACCGGCGTTACGGTTATCAAGGGTGAGAAATCAAGCACCTTCAGCGTTGAAACAAGGGTTAAGTTTTTCGATTTAAGCAATGAGGAAATCAACGCTTATCTTGACACAGGTGAGCCGTTTGACAAGGCAGGAGGATATGGCATACAAGGAAAGGGCTCTTTGCTTATCGAAAAAATCAATGGTGACTATTTCAATGTGGTCGGTTTACCGATAAGCGCATTAAACCGTTGCCTTGAAGACTTTAAGTAATCAAATTTAAATGCTCAATTCTGCTTGAAAGCTCATAAATTTTTACCGATTTCATTCATTAGAATAATCACACATATTTGCAAATTATGCAAATTATACGACAATTTTCAACTATTATTTTGCATTTTGTCAATTATTGAAAAATGTGATTTTCATTGGCAAAAATTTATTGAAATCTTTGAAAACTTGTGGTAACATTATAGTTGGTGTTGAAGTATCATTTTTATGTATTTTTGTTATACATAGGTAAACAAAATCAAGAAAGGAGAGTTTTATGGCGGCAGATTTACATTGTCACACAAAATTAAGCGACGGTTCTGTCGGAATCGAGGATCTTATTGTTATTGCCCAAAAAAGCGGTATAGACACGATAGCTATTACCGATCACGACTGCCTTGCAGGCACAGTAAGAGGACAGGTTATCGGTAAACGATACGGCGTTACCGTAATTCCCGGCGTAGAGCTTTCCGCATTTGATAACGAAGCCGGAAAAAAGGTTCATGTTCTTTGCTACCTTGCAGACACTCCGGACAGGCTTGAGGGACTTTGCAAGCGCACCTCTGTTTCAAGAAAAAGAGCAGGTCAAATTATGATGCTTAAGGTTGCATCCCGTTTTCCTGTTTCGACAGAGTTTATTATCAATCACGCCTCAGGCTCAACAAATTTGTTCAAGCAGCACATAATGCATGCGCTTATGGATGCCGGATATACAAGCGAGATTTTCGGCGAGCTTTACAATGCTCTTTTCTCAAGAGAGAGCGAAACAAATATTCTCGCCCCTACAAAATATCCCGATATAAAAGAGGTAATTGACGAAATTCACGGAGCAGGAGGCATTGCGATTCTTGCTCATCCTACAGTTTTTGACAATTTTGACGAGATTGATAAATATGTTGAATACGGACTTGACGGCATTGAGGTTTGGCACCCGTCGGCATCCGAGGAGGAGATTGAGCGTTTAGGCAAAATCTGTAAGGCTCACAAGCTTCTTCTTACAGGCGGCTCCGACTTCCACGGCTTTTACGGCACAAGCACCGTTACACTCGGCTCATGCACAACTCCCGACGAGCATCTCGATAAGCTTCTCGGCTACAAGGCTAAGAAAAAAAGAGCTCAGCGCAAGGCAGAAAGGCTTGCCGCTCAGGCACAGGAGCAGAATTAGTTATATAAAAGAAAACGGGCGAACACTGTTCGCCCCTACGACTGAAACGACTTGGTTTCCCAAGTCGTTTTTTTGCTTTTATTTGATCGGAACCTGAATTTCGGTAAGCCATTCGTTGACATCGTCCTTGTTCCACACACCGTCGATGTAACGCTCTCTTGGAAAATCGGCAATCTCAAAGCCGTTCTCCTCGATATGCTTCATGATAGCCGAGTACGACTTTCCAAGCTCGTCGTAAGCGCCCTTGTGATAGATGCAAACGGCGTTCACCTCTTCAAGAGTCTTAAACTTAATGCTTTCATTTTCCGCAAACGGCTCATCCTGCGGGACAACTGCCTGTGCATACCTAACCTTTATGTCCTTTTCCTTATACTGTCCGTCGAGATAATTCACAAAGCAGTAGTCAGGCTGAACGCACTCGATGCTCGGATTGAGCTGCTGACACTCTGCTCCCGACTGAATAATAAATCCTGTCAGCTCACTGTAATCCTTGATAATTCCCTCTTTGTAATAAACCGTGCAGCACGGAAGCTTTTTCGTAATAATTTCCTGACTCATATTGATCTCCTTTATCATTCTGTTTATTTCTGCAAGCCGGCGTTTGTGATTTTCAATTTCCGCTTCAACATCGTGCAATCTTTCGTTAAGGAGCTGCTCGAGCTGTGCTCCGCTCAAAACACGCTTAATATCATTGATGGAAAATCCGAGCTTTCGCAGGTTTACTATCCTCGCAACCTCGTCAAGCTGTGAAGAATCATAGTAGCGATAGCCTGTAAATTCATCTACACGCCTTGGTATAATCAGACCTTCCTTTTCGTAATATCTGAGTGTTTTGATTGTTGTTTTTGACAATGCCGAAAACTCACCGATTCGATACATATAACCACCTCGCAATAACAGAATAATCCATACCCTAAGGGGAGAGTCAAGCACGATTTTTAACTTTTTTCAAAAATATTTTACCACACTATATACTACTAAACAAGATTAAAGAAAAGCCCCTAATCGTAAGGATTAGGGGTTATCATTTTATATCAAGTTTAATTTGACGGAGTGTTTTTGATTTTATCCGTCATAACGACGTTAGCTATAAGCGAGCCGATAAATACAACCGCACCCGCAAGCACGCAAATCACAAACATACCCCTTACGGCGCTGATTGCCGCCTGAGTATAAGGCTCGGGAGAAATAAGCGGTGATTGACCAAACCCGGCAATAAGGCTGACTGCTCCTGTAATCATAACCGTTAAGCCGGTTGCGGTGAATGCGGATATAATACGAAGCACAATATCATACGGCTTACTGAACAATGCAAAAATCAGCGCAACAGGCAAAAGCATAATCATAAGGCTTAATGAGGTTACCTTGTTGTAATCCCTCGACTCTTGATTGATAAAGCTACGCATTTGCTCAATATTTTTAATTCCGAAGCTGTCAGAATAAATCCTCGCCGCTTCAAGTGCTGTGTTATGAACAAGTGCCTTGTCGTACTCCTTGCCCGTGCCGTCAAGATACTCAAGGCAAAGCATCTCAAAGCGCTCAATCGTTGCATCGTTGTACAGTGATGTATCATGACCGCCGAACAATCTATGCACCGCCGTATCATCTGTTGTCTCGCTGAAATTGTAAACCGCGTCAAAAACTCTTGACGGAATTGCGCTTTTAGCCTCAAGCGCTTCAATTTGAGTCTTAAAATTCTCATTGCACTGAGCCGTAATCTCCTTTGATGAAAAATATCTTGTTAAATACTTTTCGGAGCAAACTGTTGCATGCACCAGCTGCGTTGCAAAAAACAAGCACCCACCGATTGCTGTTACGGCAACGAGTATAATTGATAATATTTTTCTTGTTACCTTTGAAGACATTTTTTGTACCTTTCGTTACTGTATCACAGTCGTAATTACATATCGGATTGTGCGTCATTGGGCCTGCACACCGCTACAAAATACTCATCACTGATGCCGACACCCATACTGTTATCGGTATAAATCACAACTGCGTTATCTGCACCTACACCGCATTTTTCAACCGCCTTCAAGCCCTTTACAACAAAGGTATCGGCAACAACATACTCATAATCCGCATAAAATGTGCCGACCTCGACAGGATCACCCT
>CAMGDK010000015.1 GCA_946042285.1 uncultured Clostridia bacterium
CTACACCTACGCCTTCGTCGGCAGCGTCAGATGTGTATAAGAGACAGATATAGCACGATAAATCAATATTTTGATTAAAATATTGTGAATTGATTTTTAATCTTGCAATACCGCTTAAAGTTGTATATAATATTATGCGTAAATTTTGCAAATAATATAACACGCGGATAACGGAGATATAATATGATTGAATACGAAGAACTCAGGCTCAGACTTCTCGGCTCTGAAAAAACCGTTGAAAACTTAAAGGAAGCTCTTGCTATCGACACTCTTAAGGAGGAGATTGCACAGCTTGAGGAAATAAGCAGTCAGCCTAACTTTTGGGATGACATGGAAAACAGCCAAAAAACGATGCAAAAAATCGGATCTCTCAAGGCAAAGGTTGCATCATACGAAAGCGCAAAAAATGATTTTGACGATGCTCTTGTAATGATTGAGCTTGCTAACGAGGAGGAGGATGCAGACCTGCTTGATGACTGCATTGCCTCTGTCGAGGAAATCGAAAAAAGACTTGAGTCGCTCACTCTTTCAACTCTTTTGAGCGGTGAGTTTGACAATAAAAACGCACTCCTTACATTCCATGCAGGCGCAGGCGGCACAGAGGCGCAGGACTGGGCTGAAATGCTGTTTAGAATGTACAACCGCTGGGGTGAAAGGCACGGCTACAAGGTGTCCACACTTGATTATCTCGACGGCGATGTTGCAGGTGTTAAGAGTGCAACAATTCTTGTTGAGGGCGAAAATGCCTACGGCTACCTTAAGGGCGAAATGGGTATTCACAGGCTTGTAAGAGTGTCGCCGTTTGACTCGTCGGGACGACGCCACACATCGTTTGCATCACTTGAGGTTATGCCTGAAATTGATGATGATGTTAATGTTGAAATTCGCGAGGAGGACATCAAGATGGATGTTTACCGCGCATCAGGTGCAGGCGGACAAAAGGTTAACAAAACATCGTCTGCAGTTCGCCTTACTCACATTCCGACAGGCATTGTCGTTTCATGCCAGATTGAGCGCAGTCAGCACCAAAACAGAGAGGTTGCAATGCGCATGCTCAAGTCAAAGCTTGTTGAAATCAAGGAAAGGGAAAACCTTGAGCGAATTGAGGACATCAAGGGCGACCAAAAGGAAATCGCATGGGGCAGTCAAATCAGGTCTTATGTTTTCATGCCTTACACAATGGCTAAGGACCACAGAACCAATTTTGAAATGGGTAACATAAATGCCGTAATGGACGGCGATATTGACGGCTTCATCAACGCTTATTTAAAAATGAAATCAGTTGAAAATGCTGACGGCTAACAATTCCATAAATAAAACAAGCCTCCTGACAAAAAATACTGTCGGGAGGTTTTTTTGATGAAAAAAATAATAATTACAGCTGCTTTGTCGATTGCCGTGCTAACCGTATTGCTTTGCGCGTGTGCAGTGTCGGACAACGAGGCAACAACACAGACGCAGTCAACAGAAGCTACTGAAAACGAAAGCAACGGCTCAACCACTAATGTGGCAGACACAACCGTCGTTGCAGATGCCATGAACTCTAAAAGCTACGACACCGGCAAGGTGATTTGGGGACCGGGCAGGGCAGAAAACCATCAGCAGCCAAATGACCCGATAATGCTTCAGGAGCAATATCAAAGCCTTGATGCGAGCTTTTTACTCAAGAACAAAAAGCAGCTTTGCCTGACATTTGACGAGGGCTACGAAAACGGCTACACTCCGTCAATCCTTGACACGCTGAAGGAGAAAAAGGTTAAGGCGATTTTCTTTGTGACATACGATTTTGCAAAGGACAATCCCGATTTAATCAAGCGTATGATTGACGAAGGACATGTTGTCGGCAATCACACATACCGTCACTACACGATGGACGAGGTTTCAAGAGAGGTTGCAACAGAGGAGATACAGTTTTTAGACAGCTATATAAATGAAAATTTCGGCTACAAGATGAAGCTGTTTAGATTTCCTAAGGGTGAATTCAGCCAAGACACGCTTGCGCTTGCAAAGGAGCTTGGCTACAAGAGTGTGTTTTGGTCTTTTGCCTATGCCGATTGGGACACGCAAAATCCGCCTGACAGGACAGAGGCGTATAATGAAATCACGAAATATATTCATCCGGGCGAGATTATGCTTCTTCACGCAGTAAGTGCCACAAATGCAGAAATCCTCGCCGATGTAATCGACGAGGTACGCAATCAAGGATATGAATTCACCGTCAACATCTAAAATGTACAAGTAGGGACTGTCCCTACTTGTACATTGTTGTAATATTTTTTAGGGATTTTGGTGAATTATTTTACAATTTGTATATTTTAATGCTCGTCGGCGAGGACTGCATGAGCGCACTTAACTCCGTCAACCGCAGCAGATATAATTCCGCCTGCGTAGCCGGCACCCTCGCCGCAGGGATAAACACCTCTGATATTGCACTGAAGCAAATCGTCGCGCAAAATCCTCACAGAGCTTGACGAACGGGTTTCGGGCGCAGTCAAAACCGCATCATAAAGATTGAAGCCGTTGAGCCTTTTATCCATTTCAACAATGGCAGATTTCATCGTAGCTGAGACCTTCTGCGGCAGACACTCGTCAAGATTTGTGAGCGTTACGCCTGTCGGACAGGTTGGATTAACATTGCCAAGCTGCCTGCTCTCTATTCCCTTTAGGAAATCACCTACAAGCTGTGCCGGCGCTCTGTAATCACCGCCTGCAAGAAGATATGCGGTGTGCTCAATTTCCCTTTGATAATATATTCCGGCAAGCGGATGCTCGCTCGGGAAATCCTTTGGCTCAATACCTACAAGAAGAGCAGAGTTTGCATTCTCACCGTCACGGGCAAGCGAGCTCATACCGTTTACGATAACTCCCTCTTTTTCGCTTGCGGCGGCAACAACAGTACCGCCCGGACACATGCAAAATGTGTATGCGCCTCTCTCATGCAGACCGTGGCACGCAAGCTTGTAATCGGCGGCTCCAAGCCTTGGATGATTTGCAAATCTGCCGTACTGCGCCTCGTTGATAAGCCTTTGAGGGTGCTCAATTCTTGCACCGACGGAAAACGGCTTTTGCATAATCTCAACACCGAGCGAATACATCATTTCAACAGTATCCCTTGCGCTGTGACCGATTGCCATGATAACGCTGTCCGCCTCTATATCAATGCTCTCGCCCTTGTGCGAGTAGGTTACGCCGTGAACAAATCCGTTTGCGCATATAAGCTTCTCAAGCTTACATTCAAGCCTAACCTCGCCGCCGAGCGACTCAATCTTTTTTCTTATATTCTTAACAACGACCGTCAGCCTGTCCGTGCCGATGTGCGGCTTTGAGGAATAAAGAATTTCCTCGGGCGCACCTGCCTCGTAAAGCTCCTCAAGGATTTTGCGAATAAAAGGACTCTTGATGCCTGTTGTGAGCTTGCCGTCGGAAAAAGTACCTGCGCCGCCCTCGCCGAACTGAACATTTGACTCCTCGTCAAGCTCTCTCGTTTTCCAAAATCTGTTGACATCACGCTGTCTTGAATCAACATCCCTGCCTCGCTCAAGAATAATCGGCTTCAAGCCTGCCTGAGCAAGAATAAGACCTGCAAACATACCTGCCGGACCGAAGCCTACAACGACAGGTCTGAATTTACTTACACGCTTATTTACCGGCATTTCATATTTATACGGCTTAACAAGCTGTACCTTGTTCGATTTGCACTTTGCGGCAATCTGCTCCTCGTCAAGAGTAATCTCAACATCGACGGAGTAGCTGAAATGCACATCGTCCTTTTTTCTTGCATCAACGCTCTTTTTGTAAATCGAAAGAGTGTCGATGTATTTTTCATTTATCTTAAGCACCTTTGCCGCCTTTGATTTGAGTACTGACTCTTCCTCGTCAAGCGACAGCTTAATTTCGTTAATTCTTATCATAATATACTTTCCTGCTTGTTATTTATTCTGCAACGACTGCAATCTCATCTGCCGTCTTAATACCGCTGTAAAATGCAAAATTGAGATTATATCCACCGCATTTAAACTGCCTGTCAAGCACCTCACCGCAGGCGTAAACGCGCGGCACGAGCCTTGAGCGAAAGCCGTCAAATTCCGTTAATTGAGCACCGCCTGCCGTAATCTGCGCATAGTCAAAGCCTTTAGTGCCGGTGATAATCAGCCTCCAGCTTTTTGCAAATTTTGCAAGCCTTTCGATGTCGCCGCCTGCCTGCTTAAGCAATATACCGCTCAGCCTTGAGCCAAGCACACCGTCTAAGCTTCCAAAGCGCCTTGCATGCTCCAAAAGCTCGTTTTCGCTGATGTCAGGTGCAAGGTCAAGCACTGCATGGCATTTTTTAGGATTATCCTGTGCAAAGCTTTTGGCAACATGCACCGACAAATTCATTGTAACAATGCCCGACAGACCGTAGTCTGTAAAAAGCACCTCGCCGCATTCCGCCGCAACGCACTCGTCATCAAGCAAAATCTTAAGCTCGCATTTTGCACGGCAGCCCTTGAGCGCCCTTGTATGCTTGCTTGATGATGTAAGCTGAACAAGTGCAGGATAAAGCGGAGTAATTGTGTGGCCTATATCCTTTAACAGCTTGTGTCCGCTCCCGTTTGAGCCGAGAGAGGATTGTGCCATACCGCCTGAAGCAACAACAATACAATCTGCCATATACATTCCGCAGTCGGTTGAAACGCACAAGTCACTGTCTATTGACTCAACGGTACAGTCCGTTACTATCTCAACACCTAACTGCTCGCATGCGCTTAGCATTTGCTCCAAAACAG
Source organism: uncultured Clostridia bacterium (assembly GCA_946042285.1). Lineage (GTDB taxonomy): Bacteria > Bacillota > Clostridia > Oscillospirales > Acutalibacteraceae > Eubacterium_R. Next base: position 4,767 of record CAMGDK010000015.1, read on the forward strand.
TCGCAGCCTGATTTGAATAAGGATATACTCTGCCCTCGTCCTCGTACTTTTCCTTAAGTCCTATTGAATTGAAAAAGGCAATAACCTCATCACTGCCGTCGGCATTGGTGTTTGTAAAGTTACATCTGCCGTTGCCTGTTGCAAGTATCTTTTTGCCCGATTGCGACAATCGCTCTAAAACTATTACCTCGGCGCTCGGACATTTTTGCTTCAGCCTGATTGCACACGCAAGTCCGCTTGCTCCTGCGCCTATGATAATTGTGGTCATAATACCGCTCCTACACAATATATTCGATTTGCTGTAATTCGCTTTCTATATAATAGTATAAATTAAGCATAAATGCAAATTTTTTTGCCAAAATGCTTGACTAATATATAATGTTGTGATATATTAGCGTTACCTCGTAGTAGGTCAATTCGGCGACAGGCCTTATTTTTTTGCCTGATTTTTGACTTGAGCTGCTTTCGCTTTGCGTGGCGAGCGAGGGAGATTATTTATCGAAATTTTAATGGAGGTGCTATTTATGAGAGTTAAGATTACCTTAGCTTGCACTGAATGCAAACAGCGCAATTACAACACAATGAAAAACAAGAAGAATACACCGGACAGACTTGAAATGAACAAGTATTGCCCATTCTGCAAGAAGCATACTCTCCACAGAGAGACAAAGTAACGGAGGACTGAAAATGGCTGAAGACAAGAAGACTTCGACAAAGGCTCCAAAGGCTGACAAGCCTAAGGACAAGAAGAAGTCGAAGAAAAATCCGTTTAAGTCTGTCGTTTCTTTCTTCAAGAGCGTTAAGGCAGAAGGCAAAAAGGTTGTTTGGGCTAACGCAAAGGATGTGCTTCGCAACACTGTAATCGTTCTTATCGTTGTAACAGTCGTTGGCTTGGCTATCTACGGCGTTGACACAGTTCTTTCACTCGGCATGAAGGGCATCAAGAGCCTTGCCGACAAGGAAACAACTACTGCATCGGCTCAGGCAGAGGACAAAACAAACGAGATTGACAAAATCCTCGAGAATGCAACTGCTGAAGACACAACTGCGCAGGAAACCACAAAAGCAGCTGAATAATTTATTAGACGCTTACTAATTTATATTCGGGAGGCTTAATATGGAAGAAGCAAAATGGTATGTTGCTCACACATTTTCAGGCTATGAAAACAAGGTTGCAAGCAACATTTTAACCGTAGTGGAAAACCGTAATCTCCACGATTTAATTCACGAGGTTGCAATCCCAACCGAAACGGTTAAGGAAATAAAAAGCGACGGAACCGAAAAGGAATATCAGCGCAAGCTTATGCCGGGTTACGTTTTTGTTAAAATGGTTATGACTGACGACAGCTGGTATGTTGTTCGCAACACACGAGGCTGTACAGGCTTTGTCGGCCCTGAGGGCGAGCCTATGCCGCTCACAGACGAGGAGGTTAGAAATAACTGCCTTGAAAGAGTCAGCGTACAAATCGGATACGAGGTCGGCGACCTTGTCAATGTTATTGACGGTCCGCTTGAGGGCTTCTCCGGTACGGTTGACGAGATTGACACAGAAAACAACAGCGTTAAGGTTACCGTTTCAATGTTCGGCAGGGAAAACACTGTCGAGTTTGAGCTTGACCAGCTTGAAAAGGTCAAAGAAGACTAATTTTTTAATTCAGTAATTCGCAGTATATCTGCTTATTATCATTGGATATGAAATTGCCGTTTCGTGTTCAATGGTGGGAGAAGCTAAGGGCTTCGCCATTTACCACAATATTAGGAGGAAAATTATTATGGCACAGAAGGTAGTAGGTTTAATTAAACTTCAAATTCCTGCCGGCAAAGCAACTCCGGCACCACCTGTCGGTCCGGCTCTCGGTCAGCACGGTGTAAACATTATGTCATTCACAAAAGAGTTCAACGAGAGAACTAAGAATGACGCCGGTCTTATCATCCCTGTTGTTATCACAGTGTATGAGGATCGTTCATTCACATTCGTAACAAAGACTCCGCCTGCAGCTGTTCTTATTAAGAAGGCTTGCGGAATCGACAAGGCTTCAGGCGTTCCTAACAAGAACAAGGTTGCTACAATCTCAAAGGCAGATGTTCAAAAGATTGCAGAAACAAAGATGCCTGACCTTAATGCAGCATCACTTGAGGCTGCAATGTCAATGATCGCAGGTACAGCACGCAGCATGGGTATAGTAGTAGAAGACTAATTCCCTTGTGGGAGGAAAGATCCGATTAACCACTGGAGGTAATATAATATGAAACACGGTAAGAAATATACAGACGGTGCAAAGCTTATTGACCGTTCAAATCTTTATGATCCGGCTGAGGCTCTTGAGCTTTCGGTTAAGACAGCAACAGCTAAATTTGATGAAACAATTGAGGCACACATCCGCCTCGGCGTTGACTCTCGTCACGCTGATCAGCAGGTTCGTGGTGCAGTTATCCTTCCTAACGGTACAGGTAAGGATGTAAGAGTTGCAGTTTTCGCAAAGGGAGATCTTGCAAAGGCTGCTGAGGAGGCAGGCGCTGATGTTGTCGGCGAGGCTGACCTCGTTCAAAAGATCCAGGGCGGCTGGATGGATTTTGATGTAGCTATTGCATCACCTGACATGATGGGCTTCGTTGGTCGTCTCGGTAAGGTTCTCGGTCCTCGCGGACTTATGCCGTCACCAAAGGCAGGCACAGTAACTATGGATGTTGCTAAGGCTGTTCAGGAGGCTAAGGCAGGTAAGATTGAGTACCGTCTTGACAAGACAAACATCATTCACTGCCCAATCGGTAAGGCTTCATTCGGTAAGGATAAGCTTATGGAGAACTTCAACGCACTTCTTGATGCTGTTATCAAGGCTAAGCCTGCTTCAGCAAAGGGACAGTACCTTAAGTCAGTTGCAGTTGCTTCAACAATGGGTCCGGGCGTTAAAATCAATCCTAACAAGATTGGTAACACAGCTGCAGACGCAGAATAATTAAATTTAGTATTGACAAGGGCTAATCCTTGTGTTACAATACATTCGCTGTTCAGCCAAAGACAGTAGGTGCCAATCGGCGTAAGTTTACCGCCTACCGAGGAATGAACATTCAGATAACTATTGTTATTATGTAATGTTTCGTGCATTCCGAGGTTTTCGGGATGCACTTTTTGTTTTAGCTAAACAGCTAAAAAATATGGAGGTATATTAAATGCCAAGTACAGCAGTTCTTGAAAAGAAAAAGCAAATGGTTGCTGACCTTTCAGAGAGAATTAAGAACTCTTGTGCCGGTGTAATCGTTGACTACAAGGGTATCAACGTTGAGGACGACACAAAGCTTCGTAGAGAGCTTCGTGAAGCAGGCGTTACCTACACAGTAGTTAAGAACACCATTCTCGGCAGAGCAGCTGAGGAAGCAGGCCTTGAGGGACTTGATCCTGTTCTTGAGGGTACAACAGCTATCGCTACTTCAACAGATGATTACGTAGCAGCAGCTCGTATTCTCAACAAGTATGCAGAGGACCACAATAACTTCACAATTAAGACAGGTTATCTTGACGGTGCAGTTATTGACAATTCAGAGGTTATTGCACTTGCAAAGCTTCCTTCAAGAGAGGTTCTTCTTGCTACTATCGCAAGTGTTGTTGTTGAGCCAATCGCTTGTATCGCTCGTGCAGTTAACGCACTTGAGGAAAAGGGTGGCGCAGCAGCAGTAGAGACTCCTGCAGAGGAGTCAGCTCCTGTTGATGAGGCTCCGGCTGAGGAAGCAGCTCCGGCTGAGGAAGCACCGGCAGAAGCACCGGCAGAAGCACCGGCTGAAGAAACAGCTGAATAATTATTATTAAAACATTTTAAATCTATTTACGGAGGAAAATAAAATGGCATCAGAAAAGATTACAGCAATCGTTGATTCAATTGCAGAACTTACAGTATTAGAGCTTAAGGAGCTCAAGGAAACAATCGAGGAAACATTTGGTGTTACTGCAGCAGCAGTAGCAGTTGCAGCAGCTCCTGCAGAGGGCGGCGCAGCAGCAGCTGACGAGAAGACAGAGTTTGATGTTGTTCTTACAGAGGTTGGCGCTAACAAGATCGCAGTTATTAAGGCTGTTCGTGAGGCAACAGGTCTTGGTCTTAAGGAAGCTAAGGAAATGGTTGACGGTGTTCCTTCAACAGTTAAGGAGGCTGCTCCGACAGCTGACGCTGAGGCTCTCAAGGCTAAGCTTGAAGAGGCTGGCGCAAAGGTTGAGCTTAAGTAATTACGGCTTAATATACTCCAAAAGGCGAGCATTATGCTCGCCTTTTATTATGCGTAAAAAAAAGCGGGCGAACAGTGTTCGCCCGTGTAATATGTGAATTTTCAACACCAATCTGCATTTGCGCAAATATTTGCGGTTAACCGATTTTTATCTGAATATTTTAATCATCAAATCATATATCGGCGGAAATACCGTCAGCATTACGGCAGAAAGCTTATGGCGAAGCTTAAAGCAATACGAATTTTCCTGCTTAAATACATACGCCCTGTACTTAACAATTTCTCTGCGCAACACCTTGTAGCACTGCCTGCACTGCTTTTGCCTGATGATTTCGTTTAGCAGCATAAAGTCGTTGCTTATCATATTCGCGATATGATAGGAATACGCAAAGGTTGACCTGTCAATATCCTTTTCAATAATTTGATAAGCAGTCATTGAATCGACAATTCTTTTTTCGCTTATTCCCCTGCCTACCGCAGAGTCGCTGTGGCGAAAGTAGTAATACTTTTTTGCGCTTGAAGCAATCATGTGACTGCTTGCTTTTTGCAAATAGTAGTTAAGCAGTAAATCCTCGCTGACACTCAGCTTGACATCAAGCTGCGGCACCGCGTCAAACAATTCCTTTTTATAAAGCTTACCACAAAGCGACCAAAGCGAGTTCTCATACAGGCATTTAACCATCTTTGTAAAGCTGAGAATTTTAATTGTTTCCCTGCCGTCGTCAGTGCGCATGCCGTCCTCGCTTACCAAATGGTATGAGCAGGCGGAGATTTGATACTCACCGCTCGTAATCAGGCTGTGCAGGTACTCAAGCATGTCGGGGTGCGCCCAGTCGTCAGCATCGACAAAGGCGATATAGTCGCCTGTTGCGCGCTTAATTCCCGTATCTCTCGCCGACTGCACGCCTTGATTTTCCTGCGACAAGACAACTATTCTGTCGTCATTGTGAGCAAGCCTATTGCAAATCTCAAGGCTTGAGTCCTGCGAGCCGTCATCAACAAGGATAATTTCAAGATTTTTATAGGTTTGATTTGTGATACTGTCAACGCATCTTTCAAGCCATTTTTCGCCATTATAAATGGGAACGATTACTGAAATCCTTTCCATTATTATTTAACAAATTCCTCGGCAACCTTAGCAATATTCTCAGCCGAAAGACCGAACTGCTTTAAGAGGTCGAGTGCAGGACCGCTGTGACCGAATTCGTCGTTGACACCGATTCTCTTAACAGGAGTTGGGCATTTTTCGCTGAGGAGTGAGCATACCGCCTCACCAAGACCGCCGATAATGTTATGCTCCTCAACGGTGATAACCCTGCCTGTCTTTTTTGCAGAAGCAATAACAAGCTCATCGTCGAGCGGCTTAATTGTTGCTATATTGATAATTTCTGCGCTGACGCCCTTTTCTGCAAGAGCCTTACCTGCCTCGATTGCCTCGGCAACCATAAGGCCGTTTGCGATAATTGTTACATCGGTACCCTCGGTGATAACCTCGCCCTTACCGATTTCAAACTTATAGTCATCGCTGTGGAATACAGGCACTGCAAGCCTGCCGAATCTTAAATATACAGGACCGTTGTACTTGTAGGCAGCCTTAACTGCCTGCTTTGCCTCAACATCATCTGCAGGGCAAATAACAACCATGCCCGGAATTGACCTCATGAGAGCAAAGTCCTCGCAGCACTGATGTGATGCGCCGTCCTCACCAACAGAAATACCTGCGTGGGTTGCACCGATTTTAACATTAAGATGCGGATAGCCGATTGTGTTTCTAACCTGCTCAAAGGCTCTGCCTGCGGCAAACATTGCAAAGCTTGATGCAAACGGAACGAGTCCCATTGTGCTCATGCCGGCAGCGGTACAAATCATGTTAGCCTCTGCGATACCGCAGTTGATGTGCCTGTCGGGATATTCCTTTTTGAATATACCTGTTTTTGTAGCAGCGGAAAGGTCGGCGTCAAGAACAACAAGATTGTCTGCGCCCTCAGCTGCAAGCTCCTTTAACGCGTTGCCGTAGCTGTCACGGGTTGCAATTTTCTTAATATCTGCCATAATTACGCCTCCTCAATCTCTGCAAGCTTTGCGCGAAGCTCTGCCATAGCAATATTGTATTCCTCTTCGTTAGGCGCCTTGCCGTGCCAGCCTACCTGATTTTCCATATACGAAACGCCCTTGCCCTTAACTGTTTTCATAATAATTGCAAAGGGCTTACCTGTTGTGCCGTGGAATGCGTCAAATGCCTTCTCAAGCTCGTCAAAATCGTTGCCGTCGATTACTGCAACCTCAAAGCCGAATGCCTTAAGCTTTTCATCAATAGGCTCTGCGCTCATAACCTCGTCGCATGCGCCGTCGATTTGAAGTCCGTTGCAGTCGATAGCAACACAGAAATTGTCAAGATTGTAGTGAGCGGCAAACATCATTGCCTCCCAAACCTGTCCCTCTTCAATCTCACCGTCGCCTAAAAGAGTATATACATTTATATCATTCTTGCCGAGATACTTTGCGCCCATTGCCATACCGGCAGCAGCGCTGATACCCTGACCGAGTGAGCCTGTTGACATGTCAACGCCCGGAACGGTGTTCATATTAGGATGTCCCTGAAGATATGAGTCAATATGACGAAGAGTCGGCATATCCTCGTAAGGAAAGAATCCCTTAAGTGCAAGTGCACTGTAAAGACCGGGTGCGCAGTGTCCCTTTGAAAGCACAAAGCGGTCACGGTTTTCAGCCTTTGGATTTTTAGGATCAAGGTTTTTCATCTCTTTGAAATAGAGATATGCAAAGTAGTCAGCTGCCGAAAGGCTACCGCCCGGATGACCGGCCTTTGCGCCGTAGGTACCCTCGATAATGCCCATTCTGATTTTAACGGCATTTATCGAAAGCATCTTTTTTGTTTCGTTTGTCATATTATTTTCTCCTTGTTTAGTTTTTCTATTTTAAGCCGACGCACTGCGTATCAGCCTTATTTCTTGGTGTAGAAGGTGTCAAGCACAAGCTCCATCAGCGCTTCCTCGTCGGGATAAAACTCTGCATAAACAACATCGGGATTTGTGTTTGTGCCGAGCTTCATTTCGCCCTTTATGCTTTCGCTCTCAAACTGTGCATTTGTGTTTGTAAGAAGCAGCGTTGCGAGGTATGTTGCATTTGACAGTGAAATATTTGTTGAGCTGTAATCCGACGCAGTGTTGTAAAGCCTTGTTACAACGCCGAAATCCTTGGTAACTGCAGGAACAAGCTGTGATACAAACGCTCTGATATACTGCATCTGCCTTTCGCTTCTGCTGATTGCAGACTCGGTCGAATTTATATCTCTGTGCCTTACATACATTTCGGTTAAGTCGCCTGTAAGGGTAATAGTGTCACCCTTTTTGATGCCGTGCTGCTCAAAATTTTCGAGTGACTGAACGGTTACACCGCCGATTGCATCGTTGATAGGCTTGATGCCGTCAAGGTCAAGTGCAAAATACTTGTTAATCGGCACATCATAAAGAATACGGCTAATGGATGTCGTGACATTACTTGCAGATTCCTCCCTGCCGTCGCCGTAGGCATAGCTGAGACAAAGCTGCATTTTTGTGCTGTTTAGAAAAATACCGTTTTCGGAATAAACATCAACATCAACCATCGTATCTCTCGGGATTGAAATGACCTTTGCCCTGCCTGTTTTTGTGTTAACAGTCAGCAAAATATCCGCGTCGGCTTGACCGGCAGTACCGAAGCTGCCCTCCTCGGCGCCGAGCTCGCGCTTGTCAACACCGATAAACGCAATTGCAACAACATCATCGTTATATTCGTAGGTTTCACCCTTGTACTCAATTGTTTCGTTATACTGCGCATTGTCCGATACGGCAGTAAAATCGTTTTTACCCTTGCCTTCAAGATAAACAAATGCAAAAACTACTCCGAAAATGAGAAGAAGAACAATCATCAAAAACGCAATTGCAATCTTGGCGGCAGTCGAAAGCTTCTTCCTTTTCTTTTTCTTTTTTGACGAGCTATGATGACTGCCTGAGTCATGATGACTGCCTGAGCTGTGATGACTGCCTGAGCTATGATGACTGCCTGAGCTATGATGACTGCCCGAGCTATGATGACTGCCTGAGCTATGGTGATGGTGATGAGATTGAGTGGCGTCACTCTTCTCCGTAATCTCAAACTGTTTTGCCGAAGTAGCACGACGCACAGTGCTGTCACCGCTGATTTCAAGCTCCGACTCGCTTGCAATACTGCCCGACTCGATTAAATCGTCTATTAAATTATCTAAATTTGGATCAATAGGTTTTTTCATTATTAACTAATACTCCGCAAACAAGATACCTGCTGCTCTTTTGATTTGTAATGCAGGTTGAAAGCACAACTACCTTGCTTTCTATCGTAAGCCTTTCGTCAAGCTGCTCTCTGACATTCTTAACTGTTGAGTCCGGATCCTTAACCGTTGTAAAAAACTCAACAATATCGTTGCCGTTTGTAAAATCAAACGAGTTTAATATGTGACGATTGTCATACTTAAATGCCGAAACGACCTGATAGGTAAGTCTTTTGGTCGGTGTGTAGATATAGAAATACGGGTGACTGTCAAAAAACTCCTTCTTCTCAAATTTATGAAGAGTGGTAAACATCGACTCCGCATAGCCGTTGTGACCGTAGATTACCGTAACGGAATCATTGAAGCCCTTTGAGTTTTGCATTTCCGTATAGATTGCACCGCTCGGAGTCCACGACTTGTCCTCCGCCTTGTGCCTTAAGTAAAACGAGTCGCTCGTTTTGCTTTGGACGATAGGATAGTCAACCTCCGTATCGTCAATCTTTATCCAAGCGTAAATATCCTTGTTGCCCTCACGCAGAGCATCAAAGTCAATCGGATTTTCAAGTCGCTTAACAGATGCATCAACGGTTGCAGTGGTGTATGTTGCAACCTCTTCTCTGTCAGTACCCTCCTGAAGAAGGATAACTGAAAGCGCAACCAAAAAAATTGCTAAAAATATTGCAAGCGCAACCTTAATTATTCTTTCCTTTTGTTCTTTATCATTTTGCTCGTTTGGATTATCAATATTCTTTTCGCTCAAATCGCCACCCCTTTGCATTGCTTTGCGATAACAAGTAAAAAAACCTGTTCACCAAAGGCAAACAGGCTTTAATAGTTATAATTATTCAGCGTCCTTCTTCTTTGTTGCGGCTAATACAGCAACACCTGCGCCCAATACTGCGATGCTGCCTGCTGCAAGAGCTGACGGAGCACCGGTGTTAGGTGATTTTGAAGATTCGTTCTTAGAGGTCTCCTTAACGTCTCCCTCGTCATCTGTCTCTTCCTCGGTTGGTTCCTCGGCATCTGTTGTTTGCTCGGCAACATTTGCGTTAACGTTTACACGGTTGTTGTTCCATGCGTCAACTGCACCTGTGCTGAGGAATGCGATTGTCATTGAACCGTCTTCGCCGTAGGTGATTGTGTAGTCTGTACCTTCAACAAAGCCGAGAGCCGAAAGATTTGTAGTCCAGCCAATAAGCTTTCCGCTGCCTGTGTATGTGAATGTGACTTGGTTAACATTTGTGCTGCCTTCAGTGTACTTGATTTCAACACTGACTACACCGTTAACTGTGAAATTGGTGTGCGCTGCCTTAGTAGTAGGAACTGTCTGTGGGCTTGGAGCAGCATAAGCTACTGACATTGAAGCTGCACACATTGAAACAGCCATAACTACTGCTGCAATAACTGATATAAGCTTTTTCATAATAAACACCTCTAATAATATAGATTATAATCCATTGTTATTTACAATGATTATATCACTGCTATATTAAAAAGTAAAGAGTTTTTTTATTTTTTTATAAAGGATACCGAAAAACACCGATTATGTACAAGTAGGGACTGTCCCTATTTGTACAAATTCGTTATCAGCTGAGCTTTGCTTTGCCGGTGCAAAGCTCGTAATACCTGCCCTTTTGCGAAAGCAGAGCATCGTGGTCGCCTCTTTCGATAATCTCGCCGTTTTCAAGCACCATAATAGCGTTTGAATTTCTTACGGTAGAGAGTCTGTGTGCAATAACAAACACGGTTCTGCCAATCATAAGTCTGTCCATACCGTGCTCGATATGAAGCTCCGTTCTTGTATCAACAGACGAGGTTGCCTCGTCGAGTATCATAACGGGAGGTGCCGCAACTGCCGCACGCGCAATTGCCAAAAGCTGACGCTGTCCCTGTGAAAGATTACCGCCGTCACCTGTGATTACAGTGTTGTAGCCGTCGGGCAGGCGCTTGATAAACGAATGTGCCGACGCAAGCTTTGCCGCCTCAATACATTCCTCGTCCGTTGCGTCAAGTCTGCCGTAGCGAATATTATCCATAACCGTACCCGTAAACATGTGCGTATCCTGCAAAACAATGGCAAGGCTCTTTCTAAGGTCTGCCTTTTTAATACGCTTAATGTCAATACCGTCGTAGGTTATGCTGCCGCTTTGAATATCGTAAAAGCGGTTAATAAGATTTGTAATGGTTGTTTTGCCGGCACCGGTCGAGCCGACAAACGCAATCTTCTGTCCCGGCTTTGCGTAAAGATTTATGTCCTTGAGCACCTGCTTTTCAGGCACATAGCTGAAATCTACATTGTCAAATACAACACTGCCCTTAACCTCGATTTTCTGCTCGCCGTCAAGCCAATACCACTTTTTGCCGTTTTCTGTTTTCTCCTCGCAAAGTGTAACAGTGCCGTCGTCAATCTCGCCTTCAATATCCATAACCTCAAACACACGCTCTGCGCCTGCAAGTGCAGAGAATATGTTGTTCATTTGGTTCATGATTTGATTGATAGGCTGTGTAAACTGCTTTGAGTATGAAAGGAAGGTGAAGAATGTGCCGATGCTGACACCGCCGCTTAAAACGAATATACCTCCCGCAAGCGCGATTGCGGCGTATGATGCATTGTTGACACCTGTTGAGCAAGGTCCCATGATGCCTGCGTAGAAGGAAGCATTTGTTGCCGCATCTCTGTATTTTTCGTTAAGCTCGGAAAAGTCATCGTTAGCCTGCTGCTCGTGATTAAAGACCTTTACAACCTTCATGCCCTCAATCGTTTCCTCAATGTTGCCGTTCATGGCACCGAGAGCCTCCTGCTGTGCCGCAAAATATTTTCTTGTGTGCTTTGCAATGTTAACGGAATTAACAATCATAATCACAAGAAATATGCATGCAACAAGGAAGAGTCGCCACTCAAGCACAATCATCATAACTATAATGCTGATGAATGAAAATACGGATGCAACAAGCTGAACAATCGTCTGCTCAAGCATCATTTGAATGTTGTCAACATCATTCGTAAAGCGGCTCATTATCTCGCCGTGAGTGTTTGAGTCAAAATACCTTAACGGAAGTGTTTGCAAATGGTCAAACAAGTCCTTTCTTATGGTGTTTGTAGTTTGGTATGAAATTTTAACCATTATTCTTGACTGAATAAATGTAAACAAGCATGCACCTATATAAAAAGCAGATACTATTACAAGATTGATGATAAGCTGCTTAACTCCCTGCGTTGCAAAATTACCTGCCTTAATCGAGGTCGCCACATCGTCAAGGATCGGCTTGAGCCAATACGATGCCCCCGTTTGGCAAAGCGTGCTTAAAATAAGGCATACAAAAACAACAACTAAAAGCTTGGCGCTTTTGCCGATATATCCCAAAATTCTCATTAAGGATTTTTTTGCGTTTTTCGGCTTTGTCATTCCGTGATTTCTGCCGTGCGGTCCCGGACCGTGTCCCATTCCTGCCATTATTCAAGCACCCCCTTTTGCTGTGTTTTGTAGATTTCCTGATAAATCTCGTTGCTTTCGATAAGCTCGTCGTGCCTGCCGCAGCCCTTAATCTGTCCGTCATCTATTACAATAATTTTGTCACAGCCCTGAACGGACGAAATTCTCTGTGCAATAATAAACACGGTTGTATCACTCAGCTCGTTGTAAAAGCTTTGCTGAATTTTTGCCTCTGTTGCAGTGTCAACTGCACTTGTAGAGTCGTCAAGAATGAGGATTTTCGGCTTTTTAACCATGGCTCTTGCGATGCAAAGCCTTTGCTTTTGTCCGCCCGAAAGATTAAGTCCGCCCTGCTCGAGATATGTTTGATAGCCGTTTGGCTGCTCGATGATAAACGGGTGAGCCTGCGCAGCCCTGCACGCCGCCTCAATCTCCTGCTGTGTGGCATCCTTTTTACCCCACTTAACATTTTCTTCTATTGTACCGCTGAAAAGCAGATTTTTTTGAAGCACAACGCCAATCATGTCACGAAGCGCATACAAATCGTAATCCTTAACATTAACTCCGTCGATAAGCACCTCGCCGTCGGTTGCATCATAAAGCCTCGGTATAAGGTTGACAAGGCTTGATTTACCGCTTCCCGTACCGCCGACGATACCGATTATCTGTCCCGGCTCGGCAGTGAAGCTAATGCCTTCAAGTATATTTTCGCCGTTTGCATTTGGATTATATTTGAAGCTGACATTTTTAAATTCAACCTTACCCTTTGCCTCGCTGATTTGAGGAAGGTAAGGATTTTTAGGATTAACTATGTCGATTTCTTCATCAAGCACCTCAACAACACGGTCACCGCATGCCTTTGCCCTTGTAAACATAAGCATAAACATTGACACCATCATTACATTCATAAGCACCTGCATAATGTATGACGCCAAAACCGAAATCTGACCGACATCAATAAGTCCGTCTGCTGCCTCATGAGCACCCTTGAAATAGATATACACAATTACAACATTCATCAAAAGCATCATAAGAGGCATAATTGTTACAACCAAGCCTGCTGCCTTTGAGCCCTGCCTTGAAAGGTCGTCGGACGCGTCATGGAACTTACCCTTTTCCCTGTCCTCGCGCACATAAGCCTTAACTACTCGAATACCGATTAGATTTTCCTGAACGACTCTGTTAACATTGTCTATCTTCTTTTGCATTTTCTGGAACATGGGAAAGCCGAATTTAAGCACCAGCACAACTATTACCGCTATAACCGGAAGAAGAAATACAATTATAAGTGAAATTCTTGCATTGATTGAAAAGGCAAACACCGCAGACACAATAAGCAGTGCAGGCGCACGAACAAGCATTCTTAACGACATCATAAATGTGTTTTGAAGCATTGTTATATCGTTTGTCATTCTTGTTGTGAGCGACGAGGTTGAAAACCTGTCGATATTGCTGAATGAAAACGAGCTGATTTTGTCAAACACTGATTTTCTTAATCTGTACGAAAATTTCTGCGCCGCAACAGACGAAGCCTTCATCGTGCCGAGTCCGCCTGCAAGACCGATAATTGCAAGAAGCAGCATTATAAGTCCTACCTTAACAACATAGCCGGTGATGTTTTCACCCGTTTGGCTTGCAACGGATACCTTGTTGTAAATCATATTTGCAACCGACGGCAATGCAAGCTCACATACAGCCTCAACAATCATGCCGCAGGCGCTGATTATACAAAGCCCCCACAGGCCCTTTGCGTATTTCATCAATTTTTTAAACATTTGTGTCACCTCGTTTCGACATTATTCGACATCTTTTGACATGCTTTGATAATTTTC
>CAMGDK010000016.1 GCA_946042285.1 uncultured Clostridia bacterium
GATAACCGAAAGGCTGAAATACTCATTTGTTTCGCCCTCGAATGTAAGCGTTTGCCTTTTTGTAAAATAGCATCCGAGAACAAGTGCAGCCGATGCAGCAAACATCATAAGTGCCTTTGGCGTGAATTCCTTTCTCTTAACCGCAAAGGGCATACACACAATAAACAATCCCATAATCATTGCAGTATTTGCCGTTACGGAGCCGATTGCGTTACCTGCTGCCATATCAACATTACCCTTTGCCGTTGCCTGAACACTGACAATCATTTCAGGGAGAGTTGTAGCGATAGAAACGATTGTTGCACCGATAACAAACTTCGGAACGCCGAGTACCTCTGCAATCCAGCTTGCACTGTCAACAAACCAGTCGCCGCCTTTAATAATAAGAACGAGTCCGACTATGAATAAAACATACAATAATACCGTAGCCATAGCTTTATACCACCTAAATACTTTTTTTACAAGATTTATAATACATTATAGCAATGCGATTTGTCAATAAAAACCATATTGTGTTAGATTGAATTTTGTGTTACAATAAAATACGATTTAAGATTTACAATTTATGAGGTGCTAAATTGAGTAGAATAAATAAGCTGTCAGCAATACTTCCTGCAGTTGCTGCAATTGTTATAATAGTAGTATTCGCGGTAAGCGGTCACATAACAAAATCCAATGACGAAAAATCACCTACTGCGCTGACAACCGTTGCCGAAGCAAGCGCAGAGAATAATACCGATGCAGAAGGCTCAAGCGTTACATTAACAGCGGTCGGGAACAACATTATTGATGCCGCTTTAATTGATGCCTGCAAAACAGAAGGCAGCTACGATTTCAACAGTGCTTATGCAAAAATTGCTCCTGAAATCGGAAAGGCAGATATTGCGTCAATCAATCAAATGTCAGTTTTCAGCAAGGATGAGCCATCAGGCTATCCGTTATACTCTACTCCCGTTCAGCTTGCCGATGCCTGCATAAACGCCGGCTTTGATGTGTTTACATGTGCAACAGATCATATTTTGGACAAGGGTACATCTGCAATAACCGATCATATTGAATATATTGAGAGTAAGAATGCAGTTGCAACAGGAATTAACAGCAACGAAAACGACCTAATCACATACTACAAAAAGAACGGCATTACATTTGCTTTTTTAAACTACTCATTTAGCTCCGGAAGCACATCGTTGTCAATGGACAATGAGTTTTATCTTAACCTTTTCTCGAAGGAAAGGATAACAAAGGATGTTAAGGAAGCTAAGAAAAATGCAGATGTTATAATCGCATACACATATTGGTCCAACACAGCCACTGCCGAAATCACTGAATTTCAGCAAAAGTATGCACAGCTTTTAGCCGACCTTAAGGTTGACCTTGTAATAGGCTATGCTCCCTCTGTTTTGCCGGTAAAGGAATTGGAATCAAAGGATAAAAAGCACAAAACTATTGTGTTTTATTCACTCGGCAATTTTATGTCACACCAAATTGACAGTGAGGAATTGATTGGTGCAATGGCTAACATAAAATTTGCCAAGCACGGTGACAAGGTTGAAATAAGCAAAGCAAGGCTTGTTCCCATTGTAACATACTACGACAAGACTGACGACGGTCAATATATTTTTGAAGTGATAAAGCTAACGGATTATACTAAGGAAATGGCAACACAATCAACACAATCCTTCTCAACTCCGGCAGAGTACGAAGCTTACATCGAAAAAATTGTTCCTGCCGATTATCTTTCCTTAAAGTAAGTTTATGTGTATGTTGCACAAATAGAAATTTTCGCTAATGATGCTTAAATACTATGTTCTACAAAAAAATGCAAATCGGTTGACATTCTCTAAATGTAAAAGTATAATGGTATTGTAGTAAGAACGAGGGCGTTGCGCATTGGCGGAGTGCCCTCTTTTTTACTATAACACAAAAGAGAGGGAATTAAATATTATGAGTAAGTACACAAAGGAAGACATCCTCAAAAGTGCTGACGAAAACGGTGTAGAGTTTATCAGACTTCAGTTTACCGACGTTTTCGGCATCATGAAGAATGTTGCTATTACAAAGTCACAGCTTGAAAAGGCACTCGACAACGAATGTATGTTTGACGGTTCATCTATTGACGGCTTTGTAAGAATCGATGAATCCGATATGTATCTTCATCCGGATTATGATTCATGGACAATCTTTCCATGGAGAAAGCATCAAAACGCTCAAACCGCTCGTCTTATCTGTTCGGTATATTGTGCAGATAACAAGACTCCGTTTCTCGGCGACCCGAGAAATGTTCTTCAAAAGGTTATTGATGAGGCTGCCGAAATGGGATACAGCTTTAATGTAGGACCTGAGTGCGAATTCTTCCTCTTTAAGCTTGACGAGGACGGTAATCCGACTACAAACACAAGCGACGAGGGCAGCTACTTTGACCTCAACCCTATTGACCACGGTGAAAACTGCAGAAGAGATATTTGCCTTGCACTTGAAGAAATGGGTTATACTATTGAGGCGTCTCACCACGAGGTTGCCGAAGGTCAGCATGAAATAGATTTCAAGTTTGACGAGGTTATGACTACTGCTGACAGAGTTATGACATTCAAGCATGTCGTTAAAACCTATGCAACAAAGCATGGTCTTCATGCAACATTTATGCCAAAGCCTATATATGGCATTTGCGGTTCGGGCATGCATACAAACATGTCACTTATGACAAAGGATGAAAACGGCAACACGGTTAATGCCTTCTATGACCCAAGCTCCGAGGACGGACTCAGTGCAGTTGCTCATAATTTCATCGCAGGTATTCTTGCACATGTTAAGGGTATCGCTGCATACACTAACCCAACCGTTAACTCATATAAGAGACTTGTTCCGGGATATGAGGCGCCTACATATATCGTTTGGTCAGCCTCTAACCGTTCTTCACTTGTTCGCATCCCTGCAACTCGCGGTATGGGCACTCGTGTTGAGCTTCGTAACCCTGACCCTTGCTGTAATCCTTATCTTGAAATGGCTCTTTGCCTTGCCGCAGGTCTTGATGGAATTAAAAAGAACATGACTCCTCCGCCTGCTGTTGACTACAATGTGTTTGATTACAGTGATGCTGAGCTTGCAGAAATGGGAATCGAGTGTCTCCCTACTTCACTTGAGGAGGCTGTTATTGCTTCTGCTGCAGACCCATTTGTTAAGGAAACTGTCGGAGAGCATGTATTCAACGCATATTCAGAGGGTAAAATGGCTGAATGGCAGGAATACAAGACAAGAGTTTCTCAGTGGGAAATTGACAGATATATGGTAATATATTGATATAGCAAAATGCACTTGTATATTATTACAGGTGCATTTAACTTTTTAAACAAATCAGCTATTGTAATTATGACTAAAAAATTGTCGTAACAAGGTGTATTTTTCTAATTCAACTTTACTTGTTATTTGCATTATTTTTGTTATAATAGCATTGTAATTTTTATCAATCATAAGAGAGGAAATATTATGGGCGGATTTTTTGGTGTAGCATCTAAAGAGGACTGCGTATTTGATTTATTTTACGGTGTTGACTATCATTCACACCTCGGCACAAGAAGAGCAGGCATGGCTGTATTCGATGAAGAAATCGGATTTGACAAGGCTATACACAATATCGAAAACGCACCGTTTCGTACAAAATTCGGCAAGGAATCAAACTCAATGAGAGGTAATCTCGGAATCGGATGTATTTCCGACTTTGAGGCACAGCCCATTCTTGTACGCTCTCATCACGGTACATTTGCAATTACAACTGTCGGCAAAATCAACAACAGTGATGAAATTGTAGAGCAAATCATCAAGAGTAACACTCATTTTTTTGAAATGAGTAACGGTGATATTAACCCTACCGAGCTTGTTGCTGCAATCATCAATCAAAAGGAAAACTTTATTGACGGTATTAAATATGCACTTGATATTATTGACGGCTCACTCAGTATGCTTGTGCTTACAAAGAAAGGTATTTATGCCGCAAGAGATAAAAACGGTAGGACTCCTGTCGTTATCGGCAAGAAGGAAGGCGCATACTGCGCATGCTTTGAAAGCTTTGCGTATCTCAACTTAGGATATGAGGATTACAGAGAATTAGGTCCCGGTGAGGTTGTTGTTTTCGACAGCGACAGCGTTAAGACACTTGTGGCTGCCGGTGACAAAATGAAGATTTGCACATTCCTGTGGATTTACTATGGCTATCCTTCATCATCATACGAGGGCATCAGCGTTGAAAAAATGCGTTATAACTGTGGCAGAGCACTCGCAAAAAGAGATAATGTTAAGCCTGATATTGTTGCAGGTGTACCCGATTCGGGCATTGCTCACGCAATAGGATATTCAAACGAGTCGGGAATTCCTTACTCAAGACCTTTTGTAAAATATACTCCAACATGGCCTCGATCATTCATGCCTACTCATCAAAGCAAGAGAAATCTTATTGCTAAGATGAAGCTTATACCTATTCACGATTTAATTGACGGCAAATCTCTTCTTCTCATCGACGACTCAATAGTAAGAGGTACTCAGTTAAGAGAGACAACCGAATTCCTCTACTCAAGCGGTGCTAAGGAGGTTCATATCAGACCGGCATGTCCTCCGCTTTTGTTTGGATGCAAGTATCTCAACTTTTCGCGCTCAACATCCGAAATGGAGCTGATTACAAGAAGAGTAATTGAGGAGCTTGAGGGCGGCACACCGGATATAGACACACTTAAGGAGTATGCAAATCCCGACAGTGAAAAATATCAAAATATGGTTGATAAGATTTGTGAAAAGCTTCATTTCACATCACTTCGCTATCACAGACTTGATGACATGATTAACGCTGTCGGCATCGGCGCAGACAAGCTTTGCACATATTGCTGGAACGGCGAAGAATAATTATTAAAATAATAGTTGCATTTTTTATTGAATTAAGATATAATACCAAATGCAAACGCAGGGTTGTCCGAGCTGGCCGAAGGAGCACGATTGGAAATCGTGTAATGCTTCAACGAGTATTCGAGGGTTCGAATCCCTTGCCCTGCGCCAAATAAAAAAGGAACACCTTCACGGTGTTCTTTTTTTTAGGCAATAAAGAGTAATCCGAACCTGCCAAAAATGCAGAATTCAAGCGACTTTTGAACTTTTCGCTGTCGCCTTGCGCCAGCAAGGCTTCCATCTCAAAATCCAAAATTCATCTCTACTTCAAGCATTTTTGGTCGTAGAGTTAAAATTGTGCTGATTTGTTCTTAATCAAGGCACAAAAACGCAGGAATACTTTATGTATTCCGAGTATTTTTAACACAGAGTAAGGGCAAATCAGCCAATTTGAACCACGGTTCGTATTGCTCTTCATTGCCTTCAGGCAAGGGATTCGGACCAATGCGATATGATTGTGCAAGCTCATTGAGTGAAGCAGAATTATCATATAAGAAACACCTTGTATTCTATACTTTTTCAAATTTCACGCACAAAAATGCTCCCCTCGCAAAAAAGCAAGAGGAGCTTAATAGTACTAAAGTATTCAATTACATAAGTGAAAGATAAAGCTCTTTGATTTCCTCAACGCTTGTTTCTCTCGGATTACCCGGACGGCATGCATCATCAAATGCAGACTGTGCAAGGAAATCAACATCCTCAGGCTTAACTATTTCCTTAAGGTCGGCAGGAATACCCACGTCTGCAGAAAGCTTTTTAACTGCATCAACAGCTGCCTTTCTTGCATCCTCAAGTGACATTGAATCTACACCCTCAACGCCCATAGCCTTTGCAATATCTCTATATTTCTCACCTGTTGCAGGAGCATTGTACTCCATAACAGTAGGAAGAATGATAGCATTTGCTACGCCGTGCGGTGTGTCATAAAGAGCACCGAGCGGATGAGCCATTGAGTGAACAATACCAAGACCAACATTAGAGAAGCCCATACCTGCTACATATTGACCGAGAGCCATTCCCTCTCTGCCTTCAGGCGTGTTATCAACTGCACCGCGAAGGCTTCTTGCAATAATTTCGATAGCTTTAATATGGAACATATCCGAAAGCTCCCAAGCGCCTGCTGTAATATATCCTTCAATAGCATGAGTAAGAGCGTCCATACCTGTTGCTGCAGTAAGTCCCTTTGGCATCGAAGACATCATATCAGGATCAACAACTGCTACAATAGGAATATCCTTTGGATCAACGCAAACCATTTTCCTGTTCTTTTCAACATCTGTTATTACATAATTAATTGTAACCTCTGCTGCTGTACCTGCAGTGGTAGGCACAGCAATGATAGGCACGCACTTATTTGTTGTTGGTGCTACGCCCTCAAGTGAACGAACATCTGCGAAATCCGGATTTTCAATAATAATACCGATAGCCTTAGCGGTATCCATTGATGATCCGCCGCCGATAGCAATAATGCAATCTGCACCGCTTGCCTTGAATGCTGCCACACCTGACTGAACATTCTCAATGGTTGGGTTTGGCTTAATCTCACTGTAAATCTCATAAGCGATTGATGCTTCATCAAGAACATCGGTAACCTTCTTTGTTACACCGAACTTGATAAGATCAGGGTCGGAGCATACAAAACATTTTTTGAATCCTCTGCCCTTAACCTCTGCAGGAATTTCCTTGATAGCACCTGCGCCATGATAGCTTGTTTCATTAAGTACAAATCTGTTTGCCATAATATTTCTCCTTAAATAATTATCGGGTTATTCCCTGTCATTCATTTTAGCACTTTGTTAAATAATTATCAATATAAATTTTCAACTTTTCAAATTATTTAAGCCTTTTGTTGACATCCTTTCTGAATTTTGACGGACTTGTATTTTTATATCTGCAAAATGTTTTTGAAAAATAGCTCATATCGTTATATCCGCAGGCAAGCGCAATTTGAGTTATCGGTTCATTTGTCAGCTTAAGCTTTTCGCACGCAGCCTCAATTCTAAAGTAATTAAGGTACTCAATGGGAGTCCTGCCGGTCACCTCTTTAAACACACGGCAGAAATATTTAGGTGACATTCCTACTGTTTTCGCAAGCTCATCAAGAGCAATATGCTTATCAACATTCTTTTTCATGTAGGACAGCACCTCTTTGAGCATTTCAACTCTGTATTCGTCCTCGACAATATAATCATTTTGCGGTGACAACGAAATAAACTCACCGATAAGCTGCCACATCAATCCTATTGTATTAAACTCATATCCCTTTCGCTCACATTCCATTGAGTTAAAAATCCTGTCGGCAATGTCGGCAACCGCGCTTCCTTTTTCATATATACCTGTATAATTTTGCGATGACGATAAAAACTTTTTCGCATTCTTTGAGCATACAGGCATGTTGTGAAGAAACGACTGCAAATCAAAAACTATACATTCATAGATACACTCATGAGGTATTCCGCCGTGGACAACTCCCTCGCCTACCCACGCGCAATCACCCTTATGCATGACGGTTTTTCTGCCGTTTAGGGACAGCTCAAACTCACCGTCAAGAATTGTTATAAGCTCATATTCAATATGCCAATGAAGTGACATTTGATACCTTGGTGCATTTTTATCAACATAATACAATTCAATTGGGAAATCGAATGTACCCCTCTTTTTACTTTCATACACAACACTATAATCCATATAAGCTCCAAAAGTGAATATTGTCATAGTTTTATGCCGTAATATACCAAGAAGCATTTAGCATAATACGATATAATACAAGTATAAAGCATAATTTATGCTAAGTCAACCATAGGAGGTTTATTATGCAAAACATAAATGAAGTAAAAGAACAAATTTGTGACATTTGTCATAAGATGTGGCAGCTTGGTTGGGTTGCGGCTAACGACGGTAATGTCAGCGTAAAGCTTGAGGACGGCACTATACTTGCCACACCAACCGGAATAAGCAAGTCATTTATCACACCGGACAAGCTTATTCGCATCGACGCTCAGGGCAATGTGCTTGAGGCTAACGACGGCTATCGCCCATCAAGCGAAATCAAAATGCATTTAAGATGCTATGAAAAAAGAGACGATGTATTCAGCGTTATTCATGCTCATCCGCCGGGAGCAACAGGCTTTGCGGTTGCACACAAGGCTATGGACATGTACAACATGATTGAAGATGTTGCAGTTATCGGCAGTGTACCGCTTACACCTTACGGAACACCGTCAACAACCGAGGTGCCGGATGCAATCGAGCCATATCTTGAGGAGCATGATGTTATGCTTCTTGAAAATCACGGAGCACTTGCTATCGGCAGTGATGTTACAACAGCATTTTACAGAATGGAAAGTCTTGAGCTTTGGGCTAAAATCACAATCAATGCTGTAATTCTCGGCGGAAGCTTTGATATTAGCAGAGATAACATTCAAAAGCTTATTGACTTAAGAGGATACTATAAGGTTACAGGTAGGCATCCGGGCTACAAATTGTTTAACGGCGAGGATGACATGCTTCACAAAAAGGAGAAATAATTATGCTAAAAGGTATTCCAAAGATTTTATCACCTGAGCTTTTATGTGCTCTTGCACAGATGGGACACGGTGACGAGCTTGTAATTGCAGACGGCAACTTTCCCTGTCATTCTGTCGGCAAAAACAGTATTGTAATTCATGCTGACGGACATGGTGTACCGGAAATGCTTGACGCAATTCTTGAGCTTTTTCCTCTCGACACCTACACAGAAAAGCCTGTTGGCTTGATGGCAGTATGTGAGGGAGATGATTGTGAGACTCCTATTTGGGAAAAGTACAACGAGCTTCTCAAAAAGCATGAGCCTGCACATCACGATATTGAATATATTGAACGCTTTGCATTCTACGAGAGAGCAAAAGGTGCTTATCTCATTATCGCAACAGGTGAACAGGCGTTATACGCAAACATTCTTCTCAAAAAAGGAGTGGTAGTTTGAAGCAAGTCCTCGCATTTGATTTCGGTGCATCAAGCGGCAGAGCAATAAAAGCTACATTCGACGGCATTAATATTAAATACGAAGAAATACACCGTTTTGAAAACACACCGATTATTATTGACGGTCATGTTCATCATGATATTGAAATGATAAAAAATGAAATTGACAAGGCAATAGAAAAGGCAGGAGATGTTGACTCTCTTGCATTTGATACATGGGGTGTTGACTACGGCTTGCTTGATAAGGACGAAAAACTTATCTGCCCGCCCTACCATTACAGAGATACAAGAACAGACGGCATTCTTGAAAGAGCAAGCGAGGTTATTTCGCCTGACACTCTCTATGCCGAAACCGGTAATCAAATCATGGCAATTAACACACTGTTTCAGCTAATTGCCGACGAAAATGTAAAATATGCCAAGTCACTCCTTTTCATGCCTGATTTGTTTGGCTATATGCTTACCGGTAACAAGGCTTGCGAATACACAATCGCCTCAACCTCGCAGATGCTTTCTCCGAAAAGCAAAAAATGGAGCGAAGGCGTTACAAAGGCATTTGGCATTAACACTGACATTTTTGCACCGCTTACAAGGACTGCAACTATACTTGGACAATACAAGGGTATTGATGTAATATCCGTTGCAGGTCATGATACGCAGTGCGCCGTTGCGGCTATGCCATGCACCGATGAAAAAGGCACTGCTTTTCTTTCGTGCGGCACATGGTCGCTGATTGGATGTGAGATTGACGAGCCTGTTTTAACCGAGAAAAGCAACAGACTTGAGCTTTCAAACGAGCTTGGTGCAAACGGTAAAGTCAACTACTTAAAAAACATCAGCGGTTTATGGCTTATTCAGCAGCTAAAAAAGGATTACGAGGCTAAGGGTAAAAAGTACAGCTACAACGACCTTGAAATGCTTGCAAGAGAAAGCCAACCGTTTAAATGCTTTGTTAACCCTGACGCAAGCTCACTTTCAACACACGGTAATTTGATAGAGAAAATCCAAAATTACTGCAAGGACACAAATCAATATGTTCCCGAGACTGTCGGCGAAACAGTTAGGTGTGTATATGAAAGCCTTGCTCTTAAGTACAGATTTGCACTTGAGCAGATAAGCGAGTGCATCGGCAATTCGTTTGAGAGGCTTCATTTGCTCGGAGGCGGCACAAAGGATAATTTCTTATGTGAAATGACTGCCGACTGCATTGATATGCCTGTTATAGCCGGACCGATTGAGGCTACTGCTCTTGGCAACATCATCCTTCAGCTTATTGCACTTGGAGAAATTGACTCTGTTTCAAAGGGCAGAGAAATCATAAAGCAAAGCGAAAAGCTTTATTCATACACTCCTCATCATTCTGCTGAATGGGATGAAGCGTATGAAAGATATGTAAAAATAATAAAATAATTCATATAAAGGAGAAACTAAAATGATTTATCCAAAAATAGGAATTCGTCCCGTTATTGACGGCAGATGGGGCGGTGTTCGTGAAAGCCTTGAAGCTCAAACAATGAGCATGGCTAACGCTGCAAAGGAGCTTATCGAAAACAATCTTAAGTATCCTGACGGAACACCTGTTCAGTGTATTGTTAGCAACACCACAATCGGAGGAGGCGCTGAGGCTGCAAAATGCGCAGAGCAGTTTGCCACTGAAAATATTGTTGCAACTCTTTCCGTAACACCTTGCTGGTGCTACGGCTCAGAAACATTCGACATGGACCCTACTACTATCAAGGCAGTATGGGGCTTTAACGGTACTGAAAGACCGGGTGCAGTTTATCTTGCAGCAGTTATGGCTGCTTACGCACAAAAAGGCATGCCTGCATTCTCAATCTACGGTCACGATGTTAAGGACATGAACGACAGTGACATTCCCGATGATGTTGCAGATAAAATTCTTCGTTTTGCAAAATGCTCTGTTGCAGTCGGTTGGATGAAGAACAAATCTTATGTTAACCTCGGTGGAATTGCTATGGGTATCGCAGGAAGCTTTTGCAATGCAGAAATGTTCCAAAAATATCTTGGTATAAGAGCTGAATGGGTTGATATGAGCGAAATCATCCGCCGTATTAAGCTTGAGATTTACGATCAAGATGAATACGAAAGAGCGCTCGCTTGGGTTAAGGACAACTGCCGTGAGGGCTTTGACTGTAATGCAGGTAAGGATTTGCCTGAAATCATCAAAAAATCAAAGGTTGTTCCTGCTGACAAGGATTGGGAATTTGTAACAAAAATGACTATCATTTTCCGTGACATTCTTTTCGGCAACAAGAAGCTTGATGATATGGGTTGGCACGAGGAGGCTCTCGGCAAAAACGCTGTTGCAGGCGGCTTCCAGGGACAGAGAAACTGGACTGACTGGCTCCCTAATGCTGACTTCTCCGAGGCTATTATGGCTTCCTCTTTCGATTGGAACGGACCTAAGATGCCTACTGCATTTGCAACAGAAAACGACACTTTAAACGGTGTTGCCATGCTCCTCGGCAACCTTGTTTCTAACACAGCACCTTGCTTCCACGATGTCCGTACATATTGGAGTCCGGAGTCATGCGAAAGAGTAACAGGTATGAAGCCTGAAGGCAGAGCAAGTGTTGGATTTATTCACCTTATCAACTCCGGTGCTACCGCACTTGACGGCAGCGGTGCAAGCAAGAATGACAACGGTGACGGTTGCATGAAGCCTTGGTGGGATATGACAGACAGGGACATTAAATCCTGCCTTGACGCTACCGATTGGTGCAGAGCTAACTACGAATATTTCCGCGGCGGCGGTTTCTCAAGCCACTTCCGTTGCAGAGCCGAAATGCCTGTTACAATGCTTAGAGTTAATGTTATTGACGGCATCGGTCCTGTTATTCAAATTGCAGAGGGCTACACGGTTGATCTCCCCGATCAGATTCACAACACTATTGATGTCAGAACAGACCGCACATGGCCTACAACATGGTTTGTTCCAAACCTTACAGGCAAGGGTGCATTCAAGGATGTTTACAGTGTTATGGCTAATTGGGGTGCAAACCACGGTGTAACGGTTTACGGTCATGTCGGTGCAGAGCTTATCACTCTCGCTTCAATGCTTCGTATTCCTGTTAACATGCACAATGTTGATGAAGAAAAAATCTTTCGTCCGCATTCATGGTCAGCTTTTGGCACTGATGATACACAGTCCGCCGACTATGAGGCTTGCAAAGCATACGGTCCGTTGTACAAATAATTTAGTATTAAAAAACGCTCTCAATACTGTTGTATTGAGAGCGTTGTATTTTATGTATTCGGTATTTGAAGCACGCTTTGAAAATCCTTTGATGACTTGAACTCATCACTCAAATCATAATGCTCGGTCATCAGCTCCTTAATTCTCATCTGCATGTTCATTCCATGAAATCTTCCCTCTTTTTCATAGAAACGATAAACATATTCCGCATTAGGATTTTCGTCGTATTGTTTTGCAGACTTCATTGCAGTTTTGAAGCATTCAATTGCCTTTTCCTTGTTCCCTATTCCATAATAGAAATAACCCAATCTGCCGTAATTATAAATCAAGTGCATACGGTTTTTGCAGTTATCATCATTATCAAAAGTTTTTATCAATTCGTTAATATGCTCAACAAGATTTATCCTAAATTCAAGCGAATACTTATCATCAAGACGGGAAATGCAATGGATAAGCAATGTATTTTGAAGCAAATACAAAAGCTCCTCAATCGCCTTTTCTCTAACTGTTTCTATCTGTTTTTCATCAGTATCCATCATTGCAAGATATTCTCTTGAGTAGCTGAGTGAAGGCATTGTATCTAAAATATCTAAAGCCTGCTTACGATATTTTTCATCATATCCACAACATTGATAACGATAAAACAGATGCTCACACATCAAACGCTTTGACCAAATTCTAATGCTGTCATCTGTGCAATTATTTTGTATTTTATCATAAATAGCCGTTATCTCGTCTGCAATCCTTTCGTATTTGGAAAAGTCCTTGTTTTTCCATTGTTCAACAGTTATATGCTCCTTTTCTTCACGAAAAAGCTCCATATATCTCACCATTATACGATAATCATTAGGAAATTCTTTAACAGCCTTTTTGAATTTTAGAAATACTTTTTTTCTGTCCTTTAAACGGTATTCATCGTACAAACCCAAATATTCGCTGATTTTCTTTTCTTTCTTAGCCTTATCAAATCCGAGCAAATCATCAATACTTATTTCAAAAAACTCTGCAATTATCGGTAGCATATTGATGTCCGGATAACTATCCCCACGCTCCCATTTGCTTATTGTTTGAAACGAAACACCTAAATGATTTGCGAGCTTTTCCTGAGTCAGATTATTTGCAATTCTCAGTTCCTTCAGCTTTTCACCAAAACAAATATTCATATAATCACCTTATCACCTATTGTATTGTTAATGGTCTTTGCAGTTATACTTTACCTCATTTTGTCGAATAAAACAATAACGCAATAGTTGAAATAATTTCTTTAGATACGAGAAATATTCTGCTACCTAATTAACAAAATCAATGATGAGCCAAGCTATGATTTATTTGATTTTTCTTCTAATTCACTGATTCTTTCTTCTAATTGTTGTATTTCTTTGCTATGAGTGTTAAAAAATTCGAAAACGACAAATAATATACTTCCGATAACTACGGATACTCCTAATTCCTGCAGAATCACATCTCCCGATTCGAAAAGCTTATATCCCCCAAAAAACACAAAAAGATATATAAACACAAATGACAATACAACCGATAAAGCATATTTCAGCACATACTTTAATTTATTCTTCATAAGCAATCAATTCCCCCGTATATTCGATAGCAATAATAAAGCTATTATAATACAACAATGATTTTTTCCTTGGTATTTGATTTATTCATATTATCACCTTAATCAAATAATAACAAATTGATGGTTATAATTCAAGTAAGAAGTTGTGCGGGTTCAAGTCCCTAAAACATTAAAAATACCACTGCACTCTATGGTGCCGTGGTATTTTTGGTGCAGGAGACGGGACTTGAACCCGCACCGAAAACTCGACAGGCTTCTGAGACCTGAGCGTATGCCAATTTCGCCACTCCTGCATATTCAGTTCAACTGCTTTTTTAATGATAAACACATCAAACAGCATGTAAGATAATAACATATTGTTCTTGAAATGTCAATTATCTGTGTTATAATCTAAATGGTGAAAATATGAAAAAAGCTATTTGTGTTATAAGCATTTTATGCTCTGCCCTATTCTCAATATATTATATGCATTTCGGCGGTTTATTCGGTAACGACAGTGCATTATCTACTGTCGGGCTTGAGCATCCTATACTGTTTTCAATTTGGGGTGTACTTACACTTTTTGCCCTTAGCGTCAATATAATATACGGATTTATAAAAACGAAATACAAGCTTTGCTGTCTGCTTTTAATCATATCTGCAATAGGTATGCTGCTTACACTTACATGTGACTTTGATTACGACATTAAAGCTCAATATTTTGCTCACTGCATCGGCTCTATTGCGTTTTCTTCAGTTACGGGGATAACGGTATTTCTGCTGTTTTTACTGAGAAAAAAGTACATTAGAGCGACTGTTTGCGCTATTGTTTTGATTGCAGACCTTGTGCTTTTGCTTATATTTAAGGAAACTGCGCTGATTGAGATTGTGCCGATATTTACAGGCTATACCCTACTGCTTAGCCTAAATCTTGAAAAGGAGATGACTGAAATTGAAGCTAACCGACAAGCTTAAAGGCTTAGACTCATACCCTTTTCACATGCCCGGTCACAAAAGAAACGATGCATTCAATATTGTGGGCAGTAACATTGACATAACCGAAATTGACGGATTTGACAATCTTCACAATCCAAAGGATATACTTAAAAGGCTTGAGGAAGATATTGCAAATTTATTCGGATACAAAAGAAGCATAATATCCGTTAACGGATCTACATGCACAATTTTGTCGGCAATAAGTGCCGTATCAAGCAAGGGTGATAAGATAATTATTGCAAGAAACTGCCATAAATCCGTTTATAACGCATGCTTTTTGAATGAGCTTGATGTTGAATACATAGAGCCTGAATACGACAGTGAATTTTGCTGCTTCAAATCCGTTACTCAAGAGTCTGTTGACAATGCAGTTAAAAGATTTCCTAACGCTTGTGCAGTTGTAATCACCTCGCCTACCTATGAAGGATTTGTCAGTGAGATTAAATGTGATATACCGCTGATTATTGATGCGGCGCACGGTGCTCATTTCGGGCTTTCCGACTATCTGCCGAAAAGAGCATGCGGCGACATTGTCATTCATTCTCTGCACAAGACCTTGCCGTGTCTTACGCAAGCTGCAGTTGTACACATTAACAACGACAATTTGTATTCAAATGTAAAAAAATACATGGATATTTACGAAACAAGCTCACCAAGCTATGTTTTGTTAAGCTCCATTGATAAATGCGTTGACTTTTTAAAGGATTGTGACAGGCATTTTGACAAATACAAAAAAATTCTTGATGACTTTTACTGCTTAGCAAGCAAGCTCAACGGCATTAACATTTTAAATAATGATGATATTACGAGAATTGTGTTGTCCGTTGACGGAATTAGCGGAGCAGCGCTTAGCGAAATACTGAGAAACGATTACTCAATTGAGGTTGAGGGAAGCACGCTGAAATATGTTATTTTGATTTCCTCCGTGTGCGACACAAGGCAAGGATTTGAGCTTTTGAAAAGCGCTGTCGGCAATATCAAGCCTGACAAAAGCCGTGAAATAAGCTGCAAAAAGCCGCCTATCCCCGAAAAAGCGCTTAATTTTCACGAAATTAACGCATCAATGCAAGCTGACATTGATAATTGTGTTGGGAAAATCTGTGCCGAATACATATATGCATACCCACCGGGATGCCCGATTATTGCTCCGGGTGAAATAATCGATGAGCATATTACCGAATATATCTGTGATTCAATAAAAAACGGAGTAAATATTTTGTCTGACTCAGGTTTATTGCCTCATAAGATATTGACAAAGGCTGAATAATAATGTAAAATGACTGTAATAAAAATATGAAAGAGGTGCTCTTTGTGAAAAGAATCAACACTTTAAGCTCACGCAATCTTTGCGAGTCTGCTAAGAAGGGCGGCTGCGGTGAATGCCAGACATCCTGCCAGTCAGCAAGCAAAACTTCTTGCTCAGTTGCTAACCAGAAATGTGAGCAGTTAAAGAAATAATTTAATTATTAACTGATTAAGGTGGGTTATCGCCCGCCTTTTTCTATGGGGAAAATATGATACATGCATACAAAATGAATGGTTATAATATCATAATTGACCAAAACAGCGGCTGTGTTCATTCGGTTGACGAGGCAACATACGATATTATCACCATGTACGAAGAAAAAAGCAAGGATGAAATCAAAAGAATAATCCTTGAAAAGTATAAGGATGACGATGATGTTACAGAGAGTGACATTGAGCTTTGCTTTGAGGATATTGAAGCTCTTAAGAATGACGGCAGATTGTTTGCCGAGGACACCTTTGAGCAAACGGCGGCAGATTTTAAAAAAAGGCAGGGTGTTGTTAAGGCACTTTGCTTACATGTTGCGCACGACTGTAATCTTGCCTGCAAATACTGCTTTGCAGGTAAGGGTGAGTACGACGGACCAAAAGGTATAATGAGCCTTGAAACCGGTAAAAGAGCTCTTGATTTTCTTGTTGAGCAAAGTGGCACAAGAAAAAATCTTGAGGTTGATTTCTTCGGCGGCGAGCCTCTTCTCAATTGGGAGGTATGCAAGCAGCTTGTTGCATACGGCAGAGAGCTTGAAAAAAAGCACAACAAAAATTTCCGTTTCACGCTTACGACAAACGGACTGCTTATCAACGATGATGTGATTGATTTTTGCAACAGGGAAATGGGCAATGTTGTCCTTTCTCTTGACGGCAGAAAATCGACTAATGACGCAATGAGAATCAGCAGAAACGGCACAGGCTCTTATGATTTAATTGTTGACAAATTTAAGAAATTTGCCGACGCAAGAAATCAGGCTGAGTACTACATGAGAGGTACATACACAAGAAATAATCTTGACTTTGCAAGCGATATTATTCACATGGCGGATTTAGGCTTTAAGGAGCTTTCAATGGAGCCTGTTGTATGCAGTATCGATGAGCCGTACTCGTTAAGGAATGAGGACTTACCCACTCTTAAGGAGCAATATCAAATACTTGCCGACGAAATGCTTAAACGATACAGAAGCGGTAACGGCTTTACATTCTACCACTACATGATTGACCTTGATGCAGGTCCGTGTATTGTTAAGAGAGTTTCCGGCTGCGGTGTCGGCACAGAATACCTTGCGGTTACTCCAAGCGGTGAGCTTTATCCCTGCCATCAGTTTGTAGGCGATGATAAATTCCTGCTCGGCAATATTTGGGACGGTGTTAAGAACAAGGAGGTTCTTAATCAATTTGAGGGCTGTAATGTATATTCTCACAAGGAATGTAAGGACTGCTTTGCAAAGCTTTATTGCTCCGGCGGATGTGCCGCAAACGCATATCACACAACAGGCAGTGTAAACGGCATTTACGAGTTTGGCTGTGAGCTTCACAAAAAGAGAATTGAATGTGCAATTATGCTCAAGGTTGCAGAAGCAGAGGAAGGCTTTAAAATCACATATTAAAGATGAAAACGCAGGAGGCTATCCTGCGTTTCAGACTGTCGATAAAGCGGGCTGAACCGTGCCGAAAGTATAAAAATTAGAAATGGCTCGTAGGGGGGATAGCATCCGCCCGAAATAATTACAGCGACCTGACGATATGAAAAATGGCTTAGACATCGAG
>CAMGDK010000017.1 GCA_946042285.1 uncultured Clostridia bacterium
AATATCGTTAAAAATTTACATATTGCACATTGTTTGTAAAAATATTGATTGGTGTTACGGTTCCTCTGTCGGCTTGGCGGCGGACTCCCTTGCCTTGACCATGATGCCGAGGGATTCTCTTACGGTTTCGAGGATTGCCTCGGTCGGTGAAAGCTTAATTGAAATATAAGGTCTTTTGCCTGCCGAAAGCGTAACTCTGCCCTTCATAAACGCGTTGAGGATTGCAACCGTCCTTATGTCAACATTGCCCGAATAGAAAAGCACGCAGCCGTTGCGCTCGACAATATCGGTAATATCAAGGCTCATAGCCGTGTTGCGAAGCAGAGCAATCTCGATAAGTCCCCAAACGCTCGGCGGCGGATTGCCGAATCTGTCTGTAAGCTCGTCGTAAACATCGTTAGCGTCTGCATCGTTCTTGATATTTGCAATTTTCTTATACATTGAAAGTCGCTGCGGAGTAGAAGCAATATATTCGTCGGGAATATGTGCATCTATTGCAAGGTCGATAAGACATTCCTTATCGTTTGGCTCATCCTTGATTTCGCCCTTTTCCATTGCAACAGCCTCCTCAAGAAGCTTTAGGTACATGTCGTAGCCGACAGCCTCCATGTGACCGTGCTGTCTGTTGCCTAAAAGCGAGCCTGCACCCCTGATTTCAAGGTCGCGCATAGCAATTTTAAAGCCGGAGCCGAACTCGGTGTACTCCCTAATAGCCTCAAGCCGTCTTGTAGCAATATCAGTCAGCTCCCTGCCTCTTGTAAAGGTGAAATATGCGTATGCCCTGCGCGATGACCTGCCGACTCTGCCTCTGATTTGATGAAGCTGTGCAAGACCGAGCCTGTCGGCGTTTTCAATGATAAGCGTGTTGCAGTTAGGCACATCAACACCTGTTTCGATAATGGTTGTGCAAACGAGAATATCAATGTCGCCGTTGATTAAATCCTTCCAAACGCCCGACAGCTCCTCCTCGCTCATTTGACCGTGAGCAATGCCGACTCTTGCATCGGGCAGAGCCTTTTTAATCTTCATTGCCTTATGCTCAATCGTTTCAACACTGTTATGAAGATAGTAGCACTGACCTCCGCGGTTAAGCTCGCGCTCGAGCGCCTCGGTGATAATCTCCTCGTCGTACTCAACAACATAGGTCTGTACGGGATGGCGCTCACCGGGAGCCTCCTCGATAATGCTCATATCTCTTATGCCTGTCATTGCCATGTTGAGCGTACGCGGTATGGGAGTAGCGGAGAGAGTCAGCACATCAACGCGCGGAAACCTCTCCTTAATTTTTTCCTTTTGAGCCACACCGAAGCGTTGCTCCTCGTCAACGATAAGCAGTCCAAGGTCGTGAAACTTTACATTTTTGCCGAGCAGCTTGTGTGTGCCGATAAGCACATCGACACTGCCGTTTTCGAGTCCTGTCAGTACCTCCTTTTGCTTTTTCGGCGATACAAAGCGTGACAGCATTTCAACCTTAACGGGATACGCCTCAAGTCGCTTGAGAGTCGTTTGAAAATGCTGCATTGCAAGAACGGTTGTAGGCACAAGGATTGCGCACTGCTTTGAGTCGGCAATGCACTTAAACACCGCACGAAGCGCAACCTCTGTTTTGCCGAAGCCGACATCACCGCAAAGCAGTCTGTCCATGGGTGACGGCTTCTCCATATCGTGCTTGATTTCCTCTGCACAGCGCAGCTGGTCGTCTGTTTCCTCATATTCAAAGCGAAGCTCAAAGTCGCGCTGCATATCCGAGTCCTCGGAGAATGCGTAGCCCTTGGTGCTCATTCTTTTTGCATAAAGCGCGATAAGCTCCTTTGCCATATCCTGAACGGACGAGCGCACCCTTGCCTTAGCCTTTTTCCAGTCAGGTGAGCCGAGCTTGTTAATTTTTACATTTGTGTCGTTTTTAGGTCCTATATATTTTGAAACAAGGTCAAGCTGTGTAACGGGCACATAAAGCGTGTCGCCCTTTGCATAGCTTATTTTAATGTAGTCCTTTTTAACCTTATCAATCTCAACCGCATGAATACCCTCAAATATGCCGATGCCGTGAATGTTGTGAACAATGTAGTCGCCCCTTTGAAGCTCGTCGAGCGAGTGAATGGCGTTTTGAGAGTTGACTTTTTTAGCCTTTTTCGCGCCTTGGTTAGTCCTTGAATGTGTGATAACGGCAAGCTTCATTTCGCTTATTTGAAAGCCTGACTGAAGTGTGCCGGTCAAAATGTTTATTGATTTTTTCTGCAGGACCTCCGGTCGCTTTTCAAAGAATACGCAGTTGACAAAGCCCATGTCCGTAATGTCGTCGCAAAGCGCTCTGCCTGCTCTTGCTGTGCCTGCCATGATGCAAACGGTGTAGCCTGCCTTAAAGAGAGGAAAAAGCTCCTCCTTTAACTGCGAAAGCGTACCGCTCCACGCGTTAAAGCTCTGCACCCTGAAATTTGAAAGATGTGCAACAGGAGTGTCAAAGCTTCCTCTGGGCAGTGAGTCCATGTAAATCGCGTTGAAAAATGTATATTTGTCAACAAGCTCTTCAAAGCCGAGGCTGAATTTGTCAAGCCCCTTACATAGTGTTCCGTCCTCAACAAACCATTTCAGCTCCTCAAGGTCGAGCTTTTCCTGCTTAAGCTTTTTTTCCTTAACTCTTGCGCTTTCAAAAACGAACAGCCTTGCGCCTTCGGTGATGTAATCGAAAATTCCGTCGGATTTTGTTGAAA
The DNA here is from genome assembly GCA_946042285.1 of uncultured Clostridia bacterium. Taxonomy (GTDB): domain Bacteria; phylum Bacillota; class Clostridia; order Oscillospirales; family Acutalibacteraceae; genus Eubacterium_R. The sequence continues at coordinate 2,712 of CAMGDK010000017.1, forward strand.
TAGGCAGATATTTGTCAAGGCATGTCAAACGGATACCGTCCTTTAGCCTGTCGCAGTCGGCATAAAGCTTTTCTCTTGCCTTGATTGCCTTGCCCTTGAGCGACGATGCGACTGCCTCGATTTTTTTGCACAAATCCTCGGCACTGTCAAAAAGCACCTCGTTTGCGGGTATAACCGTGATGCAGTTAAGCGAGTCGCTTCTTCTTTGAGTATCAATGTCAAATGATGAAATTGTGTCAACAGTGTCACCCCAAAGCTCAATTCTTACCGGCTCGTCGAGGTGAGAGGGGAAGATGTCGATAATTCCGCCCCTTACCGCAAACTGACTTGTACCCTCAACCTGCTCACAGCGAGAGTATCCTGCAAGGCAGAGCCTATCCTCAAGCTCACTCATACTTACAGTGTCGTTGATTGATATTTTAAATGTTCGTCTTTTCAGCTCGTCGGGAGTCATTGTATATTGGCATGCCGCGCCTGCACTCATAACAACGGCAGAGAAATCGCCGTCAAGAATTTTTGAAAGCACACCGAGCCTTATATGCTCAAAGTCCCTGCTGACACCTGCAACCTCAACAAAGGTCATCTCTCTCGACGGGTAGAGAAGCACACCGTCCTGAAGCTCTGCCATACATTCCTGAACCTTAACGGCAGAAGCCTCGTCGGGAGTGATTATAAACGCCTTTTCGCCGTTTTGAGTAAGCGAGTGGGCGGCAAAGCACTTTGCAATGTCACAAAGACCGATAGCCCCAATCGGAGCATTGAGGGTATCAACGCTTTGACTGAGGCTTAAAAATTCCTTACTCTTATTAAATTCGTTTGAAAAACAGGACATGCTTCACCTCTATGAATTGTATCTGTTCATAGCTTCGTCAATGTTGTCGTTTACAAGCAGTCGCACTGCATTTGCCGTGTTTTCAAGTGCAGATTTAAGGTCGCCCTCAAGCTCCTTGGGAAATCTGCCCAGCACCCAGCTGACAAGGTCGTATTCGGGATTAGGCTTTTTGCCGACACCGATTTTAACTCTCGGAAAATCCTCGCTGCCGAGGTGTGCGATAATACTTTTAATGCCGTTGTGACCTCCTGCCGAGCCCTTGCGCCTTATTCTTGTTTTGCCCACATCAAGCGAAATATCGTCGTACAAAACGATTATTTTTTCAGGTGGGATTTTATAGAATTTTGACGCCTCGCCGACAGCCTCACCGCTGTTGTTCATCATTGTTTGAGGCTTCATAACAAGGCATTTTTTGCCACTGATTGTTGTCTCTGCCACGAGTGAGTGATGCTTGAGTCTTTTAACATCAAAGCCCTCCTCAATCGCAAGCAAATCAATCGCGAGAAAGCCTGCGTTGTGCCTTGTCATTTCGTACTTCGCCCCGGGATTGCCGAGACCGACAATGATATAGTCGTATTTTGAATTGTTATTAAATTGTTTCCTTCTGTTCAGAAACATCGCTATCTTCCTCAACCGTAATTTTAATATCCTCTGCGCGCTTGCCGTCAACTGTAAGCACCTTAACCGTAAGTCTTCCGCTGACAAATTCATCGTCAACGCACGGTATTTTTTCAATCTTCTTCATAACCCAGCCGTTGAGCGTTGAAATATCGTCGTCGCCGTCGTAAATGCTGAAGAAATCGTAAAAGTCATCAATTGCCGTACTGCCCTTAACGATAAATTCGTTTTTGCCGATTTGCTCAAAATCGTTTTCAACCTCGTCATGCTCGTCGTAGATTTCGCCGACAAGCTCCTCGAGTATGTCCTCAAGAGTAACGATACCCTCCGTGCCGCCGAATTCGTCGATAACAACGGCAAGGTGAGTCTTGTTCTTCTGCAAAATGCGAAGAAGCTTTGAAATCTTTGTGTCGGGCGAAACCATGGGAACGGGCTTAAGAATTGTGCGCAGTGACTTAAGCCTTCTGCGCCTTGCAGCCTCAAAATCACGCTGATGAATAACGCCCACAATGTTGTCTATATCATCAATATATACAGGCAAACGGCTGAAATTGGTAGAGTTGAACACACGCTCAATCTCATCAAGCGATGCGTATTTGTCAACCGCCTCAACATCAATTCTCGGCACAAGAATGTCGCTCACATCAATGTCGTCAAATTCGATAGACGAGCGGATAAGCTCGCTCTCGTTTTCATCGATAGTGCCTCCGGTTTTTGCCTCGTCAACGTATGTTTTAAGCTCCTCCTCGGTCACGGTGTCCCTTGTGCCGAGACCGAACAGCTTGTTTAAAAGAAGCTTCCAGCCTCTGAAAAAGAAGTTGAGCGGAGTAAAAATTACGGTGAAGAATTTAATGATAGGTGTGATTACAACAACAAAGCTCTCTGCCTTTTCCTTCGCAATCGTCTTTGGTGTAACCTCGCCGAAGATAAGCACAACGATTGTCATAACTACGGTTGACACGGTTGCACCAAGGTCGCTGTTGTTGCCCAAAACACCTGTAAAAAACAGCGTTGCGATAGATGTGCAGGCAATGTTAACAATATTGTTGCCGATAAGCACCGTTGACAGCACAAGGTCGTAGTCGTCGGAAAGAGCAAGCGCTCTTTCATATTTTTTGTTGCTTGCGCCATCGCGTATCATTGCCTTTAGCTTTACCCTGTTGAGCGATGAAAATGCCGTTTCGGCGCTTGAGAAAAATGCGCTGAAAAGCACAAGCACAATCATCGAGATAAGTAAACCGGTATTCATTTTCTCTCCTTATTTCTTTTTAAGTGTGTTGCTTTTGTTAGCAAGTGATGTAATTTGCTTACCACCGTTTGTAATGTAAAGGGCAGAGCTCTTGCTTTTGCGAGAATAGAGTTTGTTGCCCTTGATTGTTACCTTGTTGAATTTTGTATTGTTTTTCGGTACACACACCTTGAGTCCTGCATGATAACCTGTAATTTTGTTGCCTGTGATTGCGGCGTTACACTTCTTTTTATTCTTAACCTTGCTTTCAAGACCGATAAAAACACCGCTTGATGTATAGTCGTCCTTTTTACCGGTTGACTTAACGGTGCATTTGTTGATGGTGACTCCTAAGGTGTCATAAATATTTATACCCTCGTTCGTCGAGGTTATGTTGCAGCCTTCAATCCTAATGTTTTCAAAAAAGCTGTTGCCGACCCTGTTTGTGCCGATGCCTCTTGCATACTTGATTTTGCATGAAGAAATTGTGATGTCCTTGCATGGAGTATCGTCCCACGGAGAGCCGACAGGCAGGTTAGCCTTAGCATAGCAGTTGTCAATTTGTATAGCCTCGTTTGATCCCTCACCAACATATTTGCTATCCGACATCGCCATATTGCAGTTGACTATTTTTCCGTTTTTAATTCCTGCAAATTCAACAAAGTGACCATTGTAGTTATTTTTGAATGCGCAGTTTTTAACGGTGATGCCTTCACCATGCATGAATAAAAATGTTGAATATCCAACATAATATCCGCTGTCCTTAAGCGTATTTGAGGTGTTCGGATTTGATGTGCAAACCCATGTACCACCGTTTATTACTACATTTTTAATTGAGCCGTATTTACCTATTGGATTTTGCGGACCGTTAAGCCTTCTTGCATTTATCAGAATGCCTTTGCCGTCAGCTGTCTGGGTAATAATTGCTCCCTCGGCGTTAATCGTAGTGTTGCTGTAAAGTGATACAACTCCGCTCAATTTGTATTCACCCGGCATAAGATTGATAACAAGAGGATTGTCAGCGTTTTCAGATATGACGGTGCCAAATGCAGAGTTGTCAAATGCAGAATCGTCAGGTGCAAGGGTAACGCTGACAGTGCCGTCAGGCAGTGTAGTGTTTTCCAAAATTTCAGCAGCATTTGCAGAAAACGCAAAAACGAAGCAAACAAATATATTAGTAACAAGAAAAACCATTACTTTTTTCATTATATACACCTTTCTTTATCTGCATCATGATGTTGATTTGCATCAAGCCGAAAAAGCCTTGTAGCAGTGTACAAGGCTTTCGTTTTTATTGGAATTATTCCTCTGTCTTTTCAAATTCAGAGAACAGTCTTTCATCATCGGGGATTTCGTAGTTATACATGTTTTCATCCTTGATGTGCTTTGCAATAAAGTCATTTCTGTCAAACAGCTCGTCAGCCTTAACCTTCCAAGCCTTTGCCGCATTGATTGTCTTGTCAAACAAATCGTTTGCAGACTCAGGGTGCTGCATCTCTGTTGAATACGCACCTGTTTCGGCAACCATCTTGCTGATAGCACCCGGATTATCAAGCACAGGGCAAGGGCGAAGCATGTTGTTTGAGAACGGCTGATTTTTTCTGTAAGCCATAAAGAGCGGGCTCTTGAGCGCATCAAGAATTGAATGCTCCTTGATGTTCACATTTGAGTAGTGTACAAATGCGCAAGGCTCACAGTCGCCGTTTGCATTGATGTGGAAATAGTGACGACCGCCTGCAATACAGCCCTGAACATACTCGCCGTCGTTCCAGAAATCAAGAGCAAAGATAGCCTTTGTCTTTCTCCACTCGTGCATTTTTTTGTACATAAGTGCTCTTTGGTCGGGAGTAGCCATAAGCTCCGGCATGGCACCGTTGCCTGTCGGCATGTAGGTGAAGAACCAAGCAAATTTAACTCCCTGCTCGATAAGCCAATCCATATATTCGTCCGAAGCAAGAACATCGGTGTTTTTGCTTGTGTAGCAAAGAGAAGCACCAAACGGCACACCTCTGTCCTTAAGCCTTTTCATAGCGGCGGTGCATCTCTTAAATGTACCCTCGCCTCTGCGGAAATCGTTGTCAGCCTCGTATCCCTCAATAGAGAAGGCAGGAAGGAAGTTACCAACCTCGAGAATTTCGTCTGCAAAGCTGTCATCAATAAGAGTACCGTTTGTAAAGCTCATGAATACGCAGTCCGGATTTTCTCTGCAAAGGCGCATAAGGTCGGCTCTGCGCATTGTAGGCTCACCGCCTGTATAAAGGAACATGAATGTACCAAGCTCCTTTGCCTCGCGGATAATCCTTGCAAGCTCGTCGTAGCTGAGTGAGCTTTCGTGGCCGTATTCGGCAGCCCAACAGCCCTTGCACTTAAGGTTGCATGCAGCAGTAGGGTCCATAAGGATTGCCCACGGCACATTACAGCCATGCTCTGCAATGCTCTTCATTCTTATTGTATAGCTATTGATAGCAACATTCATCATAGGAGGAATGAGCTTGTTGAGGAAATCCTCGTTAATATCTGTAACAAGGCTTTTTGCAAAACGCATCCAGTTGTTATCGGGATCATCCATAACCTTGTGAAGACCTGCGTATGTAGAACGGTTAACCTTCTTAACATCGGCAGTTTCTAATAGGCTGAGGATTTTAGGAGCGTTCTTGTTAAAATCCTTTCTCGCAAATTTAACAGCCTCTTTAATCGCAAAATTGATTGCGGACTCTTTAATAGATTTCATAAAATAAATCCTCTCTTAATCAACGATATGCCTGTAAGTGAGGCACACAATGCAAATATATATCTTTTAATCTAAAAAGTCAAGAGATATTTTTTGTCACATTTAACAAACGAAAGCGTTACTGTTTGGTGAATAAGTACAATTTGTGTCGTTTCCACAAGATTATTGTACAAGTAGGGACTGTCCCTACTTGTACAAATAAACCCGACGGAGAAAAATAATGCGATAGAAATTCTACCGCATTATCCTTTATTAAATCAGTTAAAATCTAATTTGAAATTTGAGCCTGTATGTCTTGTCTGTCTTGTTCTTATAAATCTCGTTGCAGTGAGCGCCCCAGCTGTCATAGCCGCCGATGCCCTGCTGTCTTGAGATAAGCCTTACAACAGTCTTGTTGATTTCAGGCAGGTCCTTTTTGTGCCATACATTCTCGATTTCCTTTGGAAGATAGTGGCAAACATTAAGCTCCATTTGAGGCTCTGCAACAACGGAAAATACCTTTTTGTCGCCGATGATTGTTGCATATCTTACACCCGTGTGGTTACCGCACTCCTGCGGCTTGAGGTAGTCAACCCACTCCTCGCTGACGGTTGTGCTGTAAAGACCTATTCTTGCGCTGTTGCAGCGGTCGATATAGTTTTCCTCGGGACCTCTGCCGAGATATGTCATGCTTTCAAAATCCTTTGGAAGCTCAAAGAGAAGCGAAACCTCCGGAATTTCGGGGAGAGTATCGTCGGGGAAGAATTGAAGGTCAATCTCCATGCCCTTTGATGTGATTGTGTAAATGATTTGAGCCTTTGACTCCGGCTGAGTGCAAACGGTTGCGCTGCCTGTTACGATAACACGCTTGCCGTCCTCAAGGATTTTGTAGCCGTTGATTGACCACTTTGTGTTGTTGAAAATACCCGGAGTATCGCCCGCATCTCTCCAGCATCCAAGCCTTGAGCCTGCCCTTGTACCTCTGTCGTTATCAGTGAGCGCTCTCCAGAAATTGAGTCGCATAGGCTGTTGAAGAAGCTCCTCGCCGCCGATTTTGATTGAGTAGAGCTGATTTCTTTCTCTTCTTTCAAATCTTACATTAACATCCTCGCTGATAATGCGAAGCGAGCCGTAGGTGTCGTCAACGATAAGCTCCTCATCCGACTCAAGCTCGTCGTAGGTGTTTTCAAATTCGTTGATTACAAACTGCTCCTGTGCAACGATATGACCTGCCTTGCACCAGCTTGTGTCCTCCTTAACACGAAGGTCAAGGTTGAGGTAGCACTCAGTGCTTGGAACCTTGCTCAGCTCAAGGTCGATTACTGTCTTTTCGCCCGGAGCAAGAGAAATGCTTGCAGTGCCGTCGCAGAATATACCCTTGTCGGAGCACTGACACCAGTAAAGCTCGTACTCGTCAAGGTTTGTGAACATAAACTTGTTCTTTATTTCAATAACACCGCGCTGTGCGTCGATTGCGTTAAAGTCAACATTTTGATAAAGCTTTTTGATTTCCGCAAGCTTAGGAGTCGGCTTTCTGTCGCCGAAGAGTAAGCCGTTGCCGCAGAAATGACCGTCGTGCGGATTTTCGCCGAAATCACCGCCGTAGGCAAGGTACTCAACGCCGTTTTCGTCTGTTGTAAGGATGCTCTGGTCAACCCAGTCCCAAACGAAGCCTCCCTGAAGGCACGGATATTTGTCCCAAAGTCTTGTGTATTCGTCTGTTGAGCCGCAGGAGTTACCCATAGCGTGAGTGTACTCGCAAAGGATATACGGTCTGCGGTCACGCTGTGTAACGGCATATTCCTCGCAGTCCCATGGCTTTGCGTACATGTGTGACTGAACATCCGAAAGGAACTTTTCATCAGGCGCGTTTGCACATTCAAAATGAACAAATCGAGTCTTGTCTGTATCCTTAATATAGTGATACATTTTCTTTGGAATTTCACCGCCGAGTGACTCGTTGCCGAGCGACCAGCAAACAACGCTTGTTACGTTCTTATCTCTCTCGTAGGTAGCCTTGATACGCTCCATGCATGCCTTTTCCCATTCCGGTCTTGAAGCAGGAAGCTGCGGACAGCCGACAATCTGCGACCAGCCTGTGCCGTGAGTCTCCATGTTGTTTTCGTCGATTACATAAAGACCGTATTCGTCGCAAAGCTCAAGAAATCTCGGAGTGTTAGGGTAGTGAGAGGTACGAACAGCGTTCATGTTTGCCTTCTTCATCATTTCGATGTCGTTGCGCATAACCTCCTCAGTCATGTATCTGCCTGTCGAGCAGTCAAACTCATGTCTGTTTGTGCCCTTAAACACAACTCTTTCGTTGTTGATGCGTATGATACCGTCCTTGATTTCAACCTTTCTAAAGCCGATTTTCTGGCTGATATATTCAATAGGTACGCCGTTGTCCTTAAGTGTGATAACGACAGTATAAAGATAAGGATGCTCGCTTGACCAAATGTTAACGTCGGTAACGATAGCCTTAAGCTTTGTTTGGTGATCCTCGCTTACATATCTGCTGTCAAGTGCAACATTTTCGCCGTTAGCATCAAGAATGTTAAGGTCAAGGCTGAGGCTTTCGTAGGCGCCGTTTGTCTTAACCGTTATGTCGGCATAGCCGTCGCTGAGCGTAATGTCAGGCTCTGCGGTAATTGTGTAGTCGCGGATATACTCGCGCTCTGTCGTGTAAATGTAAACATCACGGAAGATACCGCCCAGACGCCACATGTCCTGACACTCAAGCCATGATGCAGTGCACCAGCGATACACCTCAACACCGATTGTATTTGAGCCCTCGCGAAGATGCCTTGTAATATCAAACTCTGCTCTGTGGAAGGTTGACTCGGAATAGCCGATTCTTTCACCGTTTATGTAAAGGTAAAATGCAGACTCAACACCCTCAAAGCAGATAACGGTTCTCTTTGTGAGAGTTTCCGCCTTAACATTGATTTTTTTGAGATAACAGCCGACAGGATTATGCTTTGTCGGTGCGTTCGGCGGGCAAATATCCTCACTGCCCTCCCAAGGATAGCGCACATTGCAGTACTGATTTTGGTCGTAGCCCTGCATCTGCCATGAGCACGGAACGATAACCGTGTCCCAGTTGTGAGCGTCGTAGCTTGGCTGTGCAAAGTCGGTTGGCTTGTATGCATAGTTCTTGTAAAGCTTAAACTTCCACTTGCCGTTGAGAAGCTTGCAACAAGTTGAGTCGTATCTAACGCAATTTTTTGCCTCGTCAAAGGTTTCGTAAGGCATAAAGGTTGCGTGCTGCGGAAGCTTGTTAACGCCTACAATTTCAGGGTTTGACTGCCATTCTGTGTAGCCGTCGATAAAGTTTCTCTCCATATCATTATCTCCTTGGGATATTTTTTTCGGTTATCTTCTGTGATATGTTCCCTCTCTGAAGCCCTCCTGCTTAACGCAGACGCCGACGCTCTTGAGAAGAATTGCCAAATCAAGCCTTAGCGACCAGTTGTCGCAGTAAAGCTTGTCAAATTTCATTTTTTTCATCAACGAAATTTCGTCTCTGCCGTTTATTTGAGCAAGACCTGTAAGTCCCGGTCTGAAGCGGTAAACGCCGTATTCAAGGCGAAGCCTGTGCGCCCTCATTTCAGAGCTGATTAGCGGACGCGGACCTACAAAGCTCATGTCACCCTTGAGAATGTTCCAAAGCTGCGGAAGCTCGTCAAGACTCGTTTTTCTTAATATTTTACCCACTTTGGTAATATACTGCTCGGGATTTTCAAGCTCGCTTGTGGCAACATTAGGTGTGTTGTTTTTCATTGTTTGGAATTTATAGATTGTAAACGGCTTACCGCCTCTGCCTCTCCTCTCGTGTGAGAAGAAAACGCTTGTGTCGGGTGTAAGAAGATTTGCAATGCAAATCACAAGAAACAGCGGAGACAATATTAAAAGTGCAAAAAATGACACCACTATGTCAAAAAGCCTTTTTATTTTGGTAGCACCAAAATACATTTTAAACTTCTCTTTCATCATTTATCCTTAAATCGTTAATCAATATCATGTGGTAAATCGAAATCATTATACCATATCTGTAAAATATATGCAATTTTTTTATAACAGCATTATTTATGGTTGCCAAAACCGAAATAATTATATATAATGTAACGGAAAATGTAAAGAAGAATTTTTGCATGTTAAGGAGATTTTTATGAAAAAGAAAATTTTTAGCATCGTCAGCATCATTATGTGTGTTGTAATTTCGGCACTTTGCCTTACATCGTGCAGCGGTCCCGGCAATGATATGACGGAGGAAAATATTAAGGCAACCGTGGCTGAGACTGTTGACGCTCTCAAGGAGTTTGATACTGAAAGGCTCGGGAAATATGTTGACTCGTCAACGCTTTCCGTAATTATCGGCTATGCAAAGGATCACAAGCAGTTTACAGACCTCGGCAAAGCAATATTTGCAAGCCTTGAGTACGAGGTTAAGGAGATTGACCTTGAAAACGGCAGCGTTACCGTTTCGTTCAAAAACAAGGATCTTTATCAGGCGGCAGCGGACTTTGCTTCGCAGCTTAAAAAGGATTACAGCTCATTCCAGCTTTTGACAAAGCTTAACGACGACGATTTCCTTGACCTTAAGCTTGCACAGCTTACAAAGGCAATCGAGGATGCGCCTATGCTTGAAAGCGCAACAGATGTTAAGCTGTCAATCACACAGGGCAAAAAGAATCTTGTGCTCACATTTGACAAGGATGCGGAAAATGCCGTTTCGGGCGGCTCTCTCAACGCTATAAACAGTATATATAAGAAATAATAAAATAGTTCGTGACATTGATTGATTATTATGTTACAATGTAGTTTGTTATAAATCAACGAGGTGAAAATATGGCTAACAAATTTCTTACTGCCCTTTTCGGTGACTATTCCGCAAAGGAAGTAAAAAGAGTAAAGAAAACAGCAGACAAGGTCCTTGAGCTTGAGGATAAGTATGCTGCCATGACAGACGCCGAGCTCACATCTCAAACGGCAATACTCAAGGAGCGTCTTGCTAACGGCGAAACGCTTGATGACATTCTTCCCGATGCATTCGCCGTTTGTCGTGAGGGTGCATGGCGTGTGCTTGGAATGAAGCACTTTCCGGTGCAGATTATCGGCGGTATCGTTCTTCATCAGGGCAGAATTGCCGAGATGAAAACAGGTGAGGGTAAAACTCTTGTTGCTACTCTTCCTGCGTATCTTAATGCGCTTAACGGCGAGGGTGTTCATATTGTTACGGTAAACGACTACCTTGCAAAGCGTGACTCCGAATGGATGGGCAAGCTTTATCGCTTTCTCGGTCTTGATGTAGGACTTATCATTCATGAAAAAACAAATGCTCAAAGGCAGGCTGCGTACAACGCAGATATTACCTACGGCACAAATAACGAGATGGGCTTTGACTATCTTCGTGACAACATGGTGCAGTATAAGGAGGAAAAGGTGCAAAGAGGTCACGCCTTTGCTATCGTCGATGAGGTTGACTCAATCCTTATTGATGAGGCGCGTACTCCTCTTATCATCAGCGGTAAGGGCGAGCAATCGACAGACCTTTATCGCCTTGCTAACGACTTTGCAAGAACACTTAAGATGGTTAAGGTTGCAAAGATGGACGAGAAGCAGGATACGGAATCGACCTATGACGGCGACTTTATCGTTGACGAAAAGGCTAAAACTGCTACTCTTACACAGGACGGCGTTAAGAAGGCAGAGGCTTTCTTTAATGTTGACAACCTTATGGAAATGGAGCATACAACCCTTCTTCACCACATCAATCAGGCTATCAAGGCTAACGGTGTAATGAGAAAGGATATTGACTATGTTGTAGTTGACGGTCAGGTTAAAATCGTTGACGAGTTCACAGGTCGTATCATGGAGGGTAGGCGATATAACGAGGGACTTCATCAGGCTATCGAGGCTAAGGAGGGAGTTAAGGTTGAGCATGAGAGCAAGACTCTTGCAACAATCACCTTCCAAAACTATTTCCGTCTTTACAAAAAGCTTTCGGGTATGACAGGTACTGCTTCAACAGAGGCGCCGGAGTTCTCCGAAATCTACAAGCTTGATGTTGTTGAAATCCCGACAAACAAGCCACTTGCAAGAATTGACCACCCGGACGTTATCTTCCAGACGGAGCGCGGTAAATTCTATAACGCTATCGAGCAAATCAAAGCATGTCACGAAAAGGGACAGCCTGTTCTTGTAGGTACAATCAGCATTGAAAAGAGTGAGCTTCTTTCAAAGATGCTCAAAAAGGCAAGAATTCCGCATAATGTTCTCAACGCGAAGAATCATGAGCGCGAGGCGGAGATTATCGCACAGGCAGGTAAGCTCGGCGCAGTAACAATCGCAACAAACATGGCAGGTCGTGGTACGGATATTATGCTCGGCGGTAACGCAGAGTATCTTGCAAAGGCTGAAATGAGAAGAATGCAGTTTACGGACGAGCTTATTGCCGAGGCAACAGGCTTTGCCGAAACGGATAATCAGGAAATTCTTGAGGCAAGAAGGACATTTCAGGAGCTTGAGGCAAAGTACAAGGAGGAGATTAAGGAGGAGGCTGACAAGGTTAGAGAAGCCGGCGGTCTTTACATTCTCGGTACAGAGCGTCACGACTCACGCCGTATTGATAATCAGCTTCGCGGTCGTTCCGGTAGACAGGGCGATCCGGGTGAAAGCCGCTTCTATCTTTCTCTTGAGGACGACCTTATGCGTCTTTTCGGCGGTGAAAGAATGCAGGCAATGATGTCGCGTCTTACCGACGACGAGAATATGCCGATAGAGTCAAAGATGATTACAAAGACTGTTGAATCCTCACAGAAGAAGGTTGAGGGCAGGAACTTCGGTATCCGTAAGAATACATTGCAGTACGACGATGTTATGAACCGTCAAAGACAGCTTATTTACTCACAGAGAGATCAGGTGCTTGACGGCATCGACCTTACGGAAAAAATCCTTGCAATGCTTGACACAAACATTGAGGAAAATGTTAAAAACTACCTTGCAGGCGACAACAAGGCAGATTGGAATATTGAAGGACTTAAGGAGAAGTACAAGGGCTGGCTCACAACTGAGGATGATTTTGAGGATCTTGACACAGTATCGGTTGACGGCACTATCAACCTCCTTACCGACAGAGGTCACGCTCGCTTTGCAGAAAAGAGAGAGCTTCTCGGCGACGAAATGTTCCAAGACTTTGAGCGTATGGTTCTCTTAAGAAATGTTGATGTTTTGTGGATGGATCATATCGACGCTATGGACGATCTCAAGCAGGGTATCCACCTTCGTGCTTATGCGCAGCAGGATCCCGTTGTTGCATTCCGTATGGAGTCGGGCGACATGTTTGACGAGATGACTGCATTGATCCGTGAAAACACTGTTCGTATGATGCTTACAATCATGCCGAGAAGACAGGAGGATGTTGAGCGTAAGGCGGTTGCAAAGGTAACTGCAACATCATCGGGTGGCAGCGATAAGACTGTTAAGGCTACTCCTGTAAGAAAGGGCACAAAGGTTGGACCTAACGACCTTTGTCCGTGCGGCAGCGGCAAGAAGTACAAGAAGTGCTGCGGCGCCCCCGGCAACGAGAAAAAGTAATATTTAATATGTATAATTTGAGAAGGAATTCTGTTTTAGAGTTCCTTCTCATATATTATCAGTGCTGTTTTGTTAACCCTGTTTGCTTGTACCAAAAAAATAAATGACAGGAAAGAACAAACTGAATTCCGCAAGAGGTATATTTTTATGAAAAAATTATTAAGTGTTTTGTTATCTGTAATTATGGTTTTATCTGCAGTGTGCGGTGTGGATTTTTCAGCCTATGCAATCGGTAGTGATTATTGGTTTCGCTGTAAAACACCAAGCACAAATGCCGAAATTTATTCTGACGGAGAGCATGCATATTTTAATATTACAGACAGATATATTTTCAACTGGATAAGGGAGCAAAGCTTTTATTTAGAAAGATATATGACACCTGAAAAGCTTAAGGAATATAAGCAGGATGTGAATAATAACTCACAAGAATATGAATTATATAAGGATATTACGGACTCTGTTTGCAGTGAATTTGAAAAAGAAATATACAATAAATTAGGCTTGGGTACAAATATTTCAAATGTTGAAAAGATTTACAGAATTTACACTTATGTTTTTTTGTCAACACAGTATGTTTTGGATATTGATTTCTTTGATCCCACTGCAATTATCTATCACAACGGATATTGTATGAATTTTTCCGAAGCTATTGACAGATTGTTACGAATGGCAGGAATAAAATCTTATATAGAAAGCAGCACTCTTATCGGTCACGCCTGGAACGAGGTTGAAATAGACGGAAAAATTTTTGTAATTGATTGCACCTTCGCGGATGAAGGATTCATGATTACTCCGAAAGAATTCAATGAGCTGTGGGAGGAAACTGCTTACATTGGTTCGGATAGTGAATACAAAACGGATGACATCCCAAGCAAATCAAATTACACAAAACAGAAACTTGATATCAATGATTATCTAAAAGACAAGAGTAAGTACTGGTCAGACTCGTCAAAATACAATTCGGAAATTGTTGTAACTCCTGTATGTAACGGATACGCTATTACATGGGATAATGATAACACCGCTGATTATTATCTAATCAGAAGGAAGGTGTCGGGTAAGAATGTCGAGGAACCTCTTGATGAATATTTAAAAGCAGTGTTTCCGTCACCAAGCGGCAGAAATATTTTTGTTGATGAATCTCCGGCGCAGTATCCTGATGTTAACTTCGAATATGAGGTTGTAAAGCAAAGATTTGATTGTGTAACCGATGTGTACGGAAATTCTGATTTCACCAAGCCGTCAAAAGCCTTTTCACAATTCGAGCATCAGTGGCAGCTTGTGGAGAATTTGCGAACTCCCGGTGAAGGATTGGGTGCTGATGTTTATGAGTGTATCACATGCAAAACCAAAATGATGGCATACACAGACAATAAGCTGTGTAGCGTTCACGATAGCATTTGCGTGGTCGATTTTGCAAACAATATAACAAGAGATATATGTGCAAAATGCGGTTATGTGCTTGGCACTCAAGGCGAAATTAGGCAAGTTGATTTTGCGCCGTATGCACAATCAATAAAGAATGCTAAAGGTGAGTGGATTAGCTCAAAGCTAAAATCAGCAAGTATAAAAAAGCTGACCTCCGGCAAAAAGAAATTTAAAATTATTTTAAAAAAGGCGTCAAAGGTAAGCGGATATCAAATCCAATGCTCTACAAGTAAAAAGTTTTTAAAGCCGAAGAATGTGTTTACCAAAAAGACAAAGCTTACCGTTAAAGGCTTAAAAAAGAAAAAGAAATACTATGTTCGTGTAAGATCGTATAAAACTGTAAAAGGCGAAAAGGTTTTTTCTTCTTGGTCAAAAACAAAAACTATAAAAATTAAATAATTTATTGCGATATCCTAATAGAGCCCAACTGCACAAGAATACCGTACGGGCGAACATCGTTCGCCCG
>CAMGDK010000018.1 GCA_946042285.1 uncultured Clostridia bacterium
ATTATAATAACTTATTTTATATTATTTCGAGCAATAAATCAATACCCATTTTGTAACTATCCTTACCATATCCGCAAATTTGCTTAACACAGACATCGGTAATAACGGAATTTTTGCGAAAATCCTCTCTTTTATGAATATCGGACATGTGCACCTCAACAAAAGGGGTATATTCGCTTACAGCCTCAATAGCATCACGAATTGCGTAAGAATAATGAGTATATGCACCTGCGTTGATAACTACACCGTCAAACTCATCCTTACTCTCGTGAATAATATCAATAATGTCGCCCTCGTGATTAGACTGATAAAACGACATTTTGCAATTTCTTGCTTTACCGTAAAGCTTAAGCTCATCGTTGATTTGCTTAAGAGTTTCACCGCCGTAAACATTTTTCTTTCTTATTCCGGTCATGTTAAGATTAGGACCGTTTAGAACAAGTATTTTTTTCATAAGGCTCACCTGACTTAAATAAAATAATGGGAGCGAACAAGCGCTCCCATGTGTATAATTATTTATACTTTCTTTTACGAGCAGCCTCGCTCTTCTTCTTACGAGCTACTGAAGGCTTTTCATAGTGCTCTCTTTTACGAACTTCCTGGATAATACCGTCGCGTGAAGTCTGGCGCTTAAATCTTCTGAGTGCGCTGTCAAGAGATTCGTTTTCCTTAACTTTTACTTGGCTCATTTCATTCCCTCCCTCCGACCTTTTCGGGGGTTATTAGATACTTCTTTAATATCCGAGCAAGATTATATACAAAAAAGGTATAATTGTCAAGCATTTTAATGATAATTGTAGAAAATTATCAAAAACAAGTAATCCGCCATGAATTATAGCAATCCATTTATTTAATTTTCACCGATTTCACGGCAGACGCATCACTCATATAACGCTTGCCGTTTTTTGAAATGTAGCTTTTTACCTTGTAGTAGTATCTGTTACCTTTATAGGTTTTCTTATCAACGAACGACACCTTTGCCTTATTGCCCTTAATTGTTTTAACGGCTTTATATTTACCGTTTCTTGAATATGCACGGTAGATAACATATCCGTCAACATCCTCCGTCTTCTTAAAGGTAACCCTTGCCTTTGACGAAGCGCATGATGTGCTGATGCTAACCTTTTTCGGCTTAACCTTTAATGATACGGTATCACTCGCGCCCGACACGCCAAAGCTGCTGCGTGATGCAACGGTGAAATAATATTTTCTGCCGCACACAAGGTCGTTAATAACACAGCTTGTATCTGTAACATCAATATACCGTATATCATTCGCTTTTTTTGAAAAGCACGCTATCGTATAGCCTTGAGCGTTTTGAGCGGGTGTCCACGAAAGCTTTATGCTGTCCCTACCTGCATTATAGGCTTTAATATCAGTCGGTGCACATAACTGTATCTGTGCCGATGCCGCCGATGACGGCTCGCCATCCACACGAGAGTTGTTTGAAATAACATATCTTTGAATTTTGTAATAGTATGTTGTATTTACATTAACAGCCGAGTCTGTGTAAGATGAAGCATTCTTCACATTCAAATCTGCAACTGCCTCATAGCCATCATCTTTATTAAGACTCCTGTAAACGACACAGCCGGTTATGTCCGACCTTTTTGCCCACGACAAAGAAATACCCTGCTCACCGTATGTAACGGTAACCTTGCCGGGCTTTGGCGGAAGACATGATTTTGTGTATTCGGTTGAATAATCACACCACACACCGTTTACAAGAGCTCTGACTCTGAAGCTGTATGTCAGCCCTGCTGTAAGATTGCTGACAGTGTAATTATCCTCTGTGATACAATCGCTTGCCGACAACCATGAATTTGAATTTATTTCTCTGTATTCAAGTCCGTAGGCAGTTGCACCGCTGACCGTATTCCATACTACCTTTATTGATGTTGTGCTCATTCTCTCCGTTTTCTTTATCGAGCAGGTAGTTGATGATAAAGACTGAAGAGTGTATTTGCTTTCAAGGAAGGAATACCTGTTTAGTGAAATTCCAAAGCCCTGTGTCATCTTTAATCCGGATCCTAAAAGCAAATTTAAAGATGTAATAGTACCGTTGCTTGTGGCATTCGCATCCGGATTGCTTACAAAGCTGTCCCAATAAATCGTATCTACTCTGCATGCCGAGGCAGGAATTCCCGGTGTTTCGTAATTTGCATGAACCACCTGTATCATTGCCTCATCCAAATGGGTTATAAGAACAGTATGCTTTTTGCTGTAAGCAGCGTCGGCACTGCCGTACTGCATTATATCACCAACCGCTGCGTTGGCAAAAATCCAATCCTTAATCTGCTGAGCATACTGCTTTCTCACTTCAGAATCAGCGCTGTATGGATAAACAGACTCGGAAACAGTAAAGTAATCAGTTGTGTGATTAAAGCTGTAATTGCCGTTTTGTTGCTCGTAGTAATATGAAACACCGTAAAGCTTTTCACATATCTTGCTGATAAATCCAAAGCAGTTATACTGTACGGCAGAAGCCTGCCACGGAATAAAGCCTTGCTCTGTGAAAAGTGTGCCTAATGCCGACTCGACAGTAGGATTGCTGTTTGCATATACAGCTTCACTAACCGATAAGCATGAAAAAGCAATTATCAAAGATAATACTAAAGAAATTATTTTCTTCATTCGACAGCCTCCTGCAAAATTCGACAAACATTATAGCACACATATACCCTTTGGTCAAACAAAAAAAGAAGCCGTTTCAGCGAAACAGCTTCTTATTGAATATTATTTTGCCTAATTATTCAGCAAGGTAAAGACCTGTTGTGTCGATGTTTGTATTATCAACATACCAGCTATTGCCGATTTCAACAACATAAAGCTCTTGAGTAGCAACAACTGTACCGTCCTGTGTTGTAACATCAACAACTGCCTTTGCAACAGAAGTAATAGCCTCTGAATTGTCAAGACCTTCAAATGCAGAAATCATCTTGCCCTTTGCGTCCTCGTCAAGTCCCTCTGACTTTGCCTCGCCAAGCTTTGTTACAGGAGCAATTCTGTCCTTATACTCTGCAACATAAGCCTTTGCTTCATCTGCCGAAAGCTCTGTACACTCCTTAACAGTTGATGTAAGCTTGTAGTCCTCGCCATACATTTCCTGATACTTACCTGTTGTTTTTTCCTGAAGAACAGTCTTATTATCGGCAGCAAGCTTTTCGTCTGTACCTGTGAGCATCTTGCCGTATGTATCTACATTTGATTCAAACGCACCAAACATAAACTCTGTGTCCATGTAGTCGTCGCCGTAAACCTCATGCCTAACCTCTGCAAGCTTTGCAAAATAGCTATTGAAGAATGTATCATAATCATCATAGCCACAGGAATTGATAAGGCTTACATAATACTCGTACATTGTTTCATATACAGTGTCAACAGCCTTACCCTCTTCCTCAGTACCTGAGCCGACAAAGTCAGCCTGCTTAACATCATCTCCGTCGTTAACAAAAGGAGCCATGTAAGCCTCTCTGATGAAATCGCCGTACTTTGAATTTTTTGAAACAAGAGTAGTTTTGTATGAGTTGTAGCCGTCACCTGTTTGAACAATAACATCAACATAAGACTGAGCAATCTTTTCAGGAGCAAAAGCAGTATATCTTGTGGTGAAAGCAAAGATTGTAATTACTACAAGGACAGCAGCAACCAACACACCCGAAACAACAGCGTATAAGCCTGCATTGAATTCCTTTTTGTTTTCTGTTTTATTTGCCATCTCTACCCCTCCTTACTCTGCAGCTTCGTCAACCGGAGCATCTTCGGTGTCGGTACCTTCAGCTGCTCTCTTTTCAGCAAGAGCTGCTGTAATTCTATCCTTCTTTTCGCCAACCATATCATAGAAGAGAATCGGAACGAACTGAAGAAGAACGAATATTGCCGGAATAATTGTGTAAATTGCAAGGAAACGATTGAGAGTTGTATCAGACTGAACTGCATAGGCTACATTGGCACTTGTTGAGAACTGATAACGGCTCCATGTATAAACAAGTGTCGGTGCAAGCCATTTTGTGCCGGCTGATGCAATCTTTGAGAAAAGTCCATAGCCTGCATAAGCAAGACCTTCCTGACGCTTACCTGTTTTATATTCCATCTCGTCGATACAGTCGGCAATCATAATGTTCGGTGTAACATTTGTGTTACCGTGCTGAATACCGCAGAAGAAGTTTAAGATAAGGAACGGAATAACAAGTGTGCTATTGAAGCCGATTCCCTTTGATACCAAGAAAAGAATTGTAAGCGCTGACGCACCGTAAACGCAGAAGAGAATATATGTCTTCTTTGTTGAAAATTTCTTAAGTACAAAGTTTACAAGAAGAGTACCAACCGCTGTACCAATACCCATAGGAAGCATAAGCGCAAGCTTAAGTCCCTTTGAACCAAGAAGGTAAACAGCAATATAAAGTGACACTGTACCGTAAACACCTCTACCAAAGCCGAAGAGCTTTGTAAGAGAAACCATAAGAAGATTCTTGTTTGTAAATACAAGCTTGATTGACTCTGCAAGAGATACCTTTTCCTGTGTATAAGGAACACGCTCCTTGTTGTTTGCAAAGAAAATCATTACAAAGATTACCATGCCGAGTGCACAAACAGCCGTTGAAATGATGAGGTCAAGTCCCTGTCCCTCAGCATTCTTATACTGCTGCTGACCCATAAGTAATTTCATAATAAGAGGTACTACGATAATTACTACCTGTCCGCCTGACTGACCGACAGAACGAAGGAATGAAGCGATTGAAATAGCGCTTGATCTTTCCTGCGGATTAGGCGAGCATAAGGCGCCGAAGCAGTTTGACGGTGACTCAACCGCACATGAAATTGCAGTGTAGAGTGAATAAATAACGAACATCCAAATTGTTGCAACCGTGAATGATGTTGTGTTAGGTGCAACAAAAACGAGCATTGAAATAATTGCAAGCGGAATTGCACCGAAGCCAACCCAAGGCTTAACCTTGCCGAGACGGGTTTTGGTACGGTCAACAAGCATACCGATTACAAGCTCGCAAATTGCGCCTACAACACCTGCAGCACCAAACACCATTGATACTACTGTTGCAAGCTGAGCAGAGTCGAAGCCCTTGCCTTTAAATGCGAAGTCAGCAAAGAATGTCATTGTATAGTCCGGCATCCAGCCTGTAAGCAATGCAACGCCGAATAAGCCGATACCAAAGGTGACAATCTCAGATGGCTTCATGTACTTTTTTTCTGCTGAGCCAACAGCAGTGGTCTTATGAACAGCCATAAAGACACTCCTTTTCATAAAAGTTTTTTCATATCATTATAACATTTACAACAAAATAAAACAACATGTTTTTTATTTTTATTTAACATAACTTTAACATAAAGAAAAAAGGACAGTCGATTGACTGTCCTTAAAATTTATAGTTGTATTATCTTATACAAGCTCAATGATGCACATTTCTGCAGCGTCGCCGCGGCGAGGGCCTGTTTTGATAATACGGCAATAACCGCCGTTTCTGTCAGCATACTTTGGAGCAACCTCATCAAAAAGCTTCTTAACAACGTCTTCCTTTGTTACATAAGAAAGAACCTGTCTTCTTGAATGAAGTGTGTTGTTCTTGCCGAGAGTAATCATTTTCTCTGTCATAGCACGAACTTCCTTTGCTCTTGTAACGGTAGTTTCAATCTTGCCGTTTTCTAAAAGATAAGTAACCATTCCTCTGAGCATTGCCTTTCTGTGATCAGTTGGGCGGCCCAGCTTTCTGCTACCTGGCATTGAAATTCCCTCCTTTAGTCTTCTTCCTTGCTAAGTCCGAAACCGAGTGAGTCGAGCTTTGCAACGACTTCGTCAAGTGACTTACGTCCAAGGTTTCTGACCTTCATCATATCTTCTTCTGATTTACCGATTAAATCTTCAACTGTGTTAATACCTGCTCTCTTGAGACAGTTGAATGAACGAACGGAAAGATCAAGCTCTTCAATAGTCATCTCAAGAACCTTTTCCTTGCCATCGTCATCCTTTTCAACCATAATGTCCTGATTTCCGATTTCCTCGGAAAGATCAACAAAGAGCATTAAGTGGTCATTGAGAATTTTTGCAGCAAGTGAAGCTGCTTCGTCAGCCGGAATAGTACCGTCTGTCTCAATGTCGAGAATGAGCTTGTCGAGGTCAGTCTGCTGACCAACACGGGTGTTTTCAACAGTGTAGTTAACCTTAAGAACAGGTGTATAGATTGAGTCGATAGCAATTGTGCCGATCGGCAAATCCATAAGCTGCTTATTACGGTCACAAGGAACATAACCTCTGCCGTTGTTGGCAGTAAGCTCCATGTTTACACTTGCACCTTCATCAAGATAAGCGATGTGAAGGTCCGGATTAAGAATTTCAACATCAGCATCATGCTTAATATCAGCTGCTGTGATTTCTCCCTCTCCTGAAGCCTCGATATATAATGTCTTTGGCTCTTCATCGTGTATTTTGAGAATAACATTCTTAAGATTAAGAACAATCTCCGTTACATCCTCTTTTACATGAGGGATAGTTGAAAACTCGTGTAAAACACCATCAATCTTAACAGAAGTGATAGCATAGCCCGGAAGTGATGAAAGAAGAACTCTTCTCATACCGTTTCCAAGTGTTGTACCGAAGCCTCTTTCAAGTGGTTCAACAATAAATCTGCCTGTGCTACGACTTCCGACAGTAGATACATCTACAATCTCGATTTTAGGCTTATCAATTTCGATCATCTAAAAGCCTCCTAAAATAATTGTGTATTTTGTTACCGCTTAGCAAAAGCTGAAAAATATCAACTATTACTTAGAGTAGAACTCAACGATTAAATGCTCTTCAACAGGTGTTGCAATCTCATCTCTTTCAGGGAGCTTTACAACCTTTGCTTCCATAGCTTCCTTGTTTACCTCAATCCACTGAGGAACCGGGCGTGAAGCATTAGACTCAACGAGAGTCTTAAACTCATCAGTAGATCTGCTTGTTTCCTTAACAGCAACTACATCACCGGCCTTAAGGAGATATGATGGAATATCAACCTTAGCACCATTTACGGTAAAATGAGCATGGTTTACAAGCTGACGAGCCTGAGCTCTTGAGCTTGCCAATCCAGCTGTATATACAACATTGTCAAGACGGCTCTCACAAATCTGAAGGAGATTTGTACCTGTTACGCCTGACTTACGCTCAGCCATAACGAAATACTTGTGGAACTGTCCCTCTGCGATACCATAGTAACGGCGCGCAGACTGCTTTGCACGAAGCTGAAGACCGTATTCTGAAGTCTTCTTTCTGTTCTGACCGTGCTGGCCAGGTGCGTATGAACGACGCTCAATCGCACATTTGCCTGTATAACATCTGTCGCCCTTGAGGAAAAGCTTCTTTCCTTCACGGCGGCAAAGCTTACAAGCAGGTCCTGTATATCTTGCCATATCAAGTAACCTCCAAGTTTTAAACTATACGCGACGTCTTTTTGGCGGACGGCAGCCATTGTGTGGAATAGGAGTAACATCCTTAATAAGACTTACTTCCAAACCTGCTGTCTGAAGAGCTCTGATAGCTGATTCACGACCTGAGCCCGGTCCCTTAACGTACACTTCAACAGTCTTCATACCGTAATCGGTAGCTGTTTTTGCAGCTGTTTCAGCAGCAGTTGCAGCAGCAAATGGAGTTGATTTTCTTGAGCCACGGAAGCCCATTTCACCAGCTGATGCCCATGATACTGCATTGCCGTTCAAATCGGTAATTGTAACGATAGTGTTGTTGAAGGTTGATTGAATATGGACAGCACCACGCTCAATATTCTTCTTCTCACGACGCTTGCGTGAGCCTGTGGTCTTTTTAGTAGCCATACTTTATTGTTCCTCCTACTATTATTTCTTCTTGTTTGCTATGGTCTTCTTTGGACCCTTGCGTGTACGGGCATTGTTCTTAGAAGTCTGTCCTCTAACAGGAAGGCCCTTTCTGTGCCTAACGCCACGATAGCAACCGATTTCAATAAGTCTCTTAATGTCAAAAGCTGTATCTCTGCGAAGATCACCTTCAACAGTGATGTTGTTTGTGATGTAATCGCTAAGCTTTTTAACATCGTCTTCAGTTAAATCTCTGCAACGAGTATCTGGATTGATTCCTGTTGCTTCGATTACTTTAGTAGCAGTTGTGCGACCGATACCGTAAATATAGGTAAGGCCGATTTCTACTCTTTTATCATTAGGTAAGTCAACACCTGAAATACGTGCCATTTTACAGATTACCTCCGTTTATTAGTTCAGGATTAGCCCTGACGCTGCTTGTGCTTTGGATTTTCACAGATAACCATTACTTTTCCATTGCGCTTGATTACTTTGCACTTATCGCAAATTTTCTTTACAGAAGGTCTTACTTTCATCTTGAATATCCTCCTAATATATTACTTTGAGCGCCAAATTATACGACCCTTTGTTAAATCGTACGGTGACATCTCAATCGTTACCTTATCACCGGGCAGTATGCGAATGTTGTTCATTCTAAGCTTACCGCTGATGTGGGCTGTTATAATGTGGCCGTTTTGTAATGTTACCTTGAAAGTAGTGTTTGGTAACACCTCAACCACTGTACCCTCAACTTCTATCATATCTGACTTTGACATCTTATACCTCGCTAAAATTCAAATATACATTTACGATTGATGTTTATTTAATTAACTGGAATCACATTACGGCGTTGTCATTGACCGTCGCCAGCAATTGATATATAAGCTTTAGACCTTAGTCATAATCACAGGACCGTTCGCTGTGATGGCAACCGTATGCTCAAAATGAGCAGAAAGCTTGCCGTCGGCAGTTTTAACTGTCCATCCGTCTGAAAGCTGTTTAACCTTATAGGTTCCCAGATTTATCATTGGTTCAATTGCCAATGTCATTCCGGGTAACAGTCTGATACCACGACCTGCGTGACCGAAGTTTGGTACGCTTGGTTCTTCATGAAGCTTTGTGCCTACACCGTGACCTACATATTCACGGACAACACCGAATCCACGCTCCTCACAGTAGCCTTGCACTGCTGCGGAAATATCACCGATTCTGTTGCCGGGGATAGCCTGCTCAATACCTAAATAAAGGCTTTCGCGGGTTGTATCCATCAGCCGCTTTGCCTCGGGAGAGCAAGTCCCGCAGGCAAATGTGGCAGCATTATCGCCGTTATATCCGTTCTTTGCAGCACCAAGATCTATGCTGACTATATCGCCGTCCTTGAGGATACGATCTTTTTTTGGAATACCGTGGATAACTTCATCGTTTATAGATATACATGCGGTAGCAGGAAAGCCGCCGTAGTTAAGAAAGTTCGGCTCTGCGCCGCGCTTCTTAATAAGCTTGTAAGCTATCTCGTCAATCTCTTTTGTTGAGACGCCGGGCTTAACTGCTTCACCCGCCACCAGTAATGCTTCAGCCGATATTTGACAAGCCTCTTTCATAAGCTCGAGCTCACGGCTGCTTTTAAGCACTATCATGTTAATCCTCCAATGCCTTAAAGACGAGCGCTGTTGTATCAGCAACCTCCTCCTGACCTTCAACGATAACAAGCTTACCGAGCTTGCTGTAAAAATCCTTGAGAGGCTCAGTCATCTCGTGGTATTCAACCAAACGAGCCTGAACTGTTTCAGGAGCGTCGTCCTTACGCTGAATAAGTTCGCCGCCGCAAGCATCGCAAACGCCTTCCTTTGCAGGCTTCTTATACTCAATATGATAAGAATTAGCACAGTTTGCACACACTCTGCGACCGCTCATTCTCTTGGTGATTGCTTCGTCAGCAACCTCAATATCGAGAACCTTATCGATTTCAACTCCCATATCCTCAAGAGCCTGAGCCTGAGGAATTGTTCTTGGGAAACCGTCGAGAATGAATCCGTTTTTACAGTCATCTTCTTTAACTCTGTCTTGAATAATACCAATAATAATATCATCGGAAACAAGCTGACCGGCATCCATGAATGCCTTTGCCTTTAAGCCTAACTCTGTGCCTGCTTTAACTGCTGCACGAAGAATGTTACCGGTTGATATTGCCGGAATACCGAATTTTTCAACAATCTTTTCTGCCTGTGTGCCTTTGCCGGCACCCGGAGCTCCGAGAAGAATAAGTTTCATAATTATACTCCTTTTGTATTAGTCAAGGAAGCCCTTGTAATGACGCATCATCATCTGTGATTCGAGCTGACGAACAGTTTCAAGAGCAACACCGCACATAATGATAAGTGAAGTACCGCCGAGTGAAATTGTCATACCGCCGTCGTTACCACCCTCTGTAAGAGGCTTGATTGCCATGTCGCAAACAAGTGAGTAAACAATTGGGAACAATGCGATAACCGAAAGCATCAAAGCACCGATAAGTGTAAGCCTTGAAAGAACTCTGAGAATATAGTCAGAGGTTGGCTTACCGGGACGGATACCCGGAATTGCGCCGTTATTCTTACGAAGATTGTTTGCCATTTCTATCGGGTTGTACTGAATTGTACTGTAGAAATAAGCAAAGAATATGATAAGCAAGAAATACATAAGTGCATACCACCATGAGTCACCCTGGAATGCCTTAAAGAACTTCTCCCAGAAGGTGCCCTCGTATTTGCTTGCCGAAAGGAACATTTGAACTGTTCCCGGTAATGAGAGAATTGACGAAGCGAAGATTACAGGAAGTACGCCGCTCATGTTAACCTTAATAGGCATGTGAGTTGACTGACCGCCCATCATCTTTCTGCCGACTACGCGCTTTGCATAGCTGATTGGAAGTCTTCTCTCTGAATTGTCCATAAATACGATGTATGCAATCATAAGAAGGAATACAACGCATACAACAGGAACGAGTATTCTGTAAACAAGTCTTCCTGTATCAAGATACTGGAATAACTGCTTAATGAGTGTCGGGAAACGAGATACGATACCTGCGAAAAGGATAATGGAAATACCGTTACCGATACCGCTGATTGTAATCTGCTCACCGAGCCACATGATAACTGCTGTACCTGCTGTGAGAACAAGAACAATAACTACTGCCTGAAATACAGCGTCAAAGCCTGTGAAGGCTGAGCCGTCAGCTGCAGTCATAAGATAGTTGTTTGCACGGAGATAGAAGTAATAAGCAAGTGACTGGAGAATACCGAGTCCTACTGTTACGAAACGGGTGATTGAAGCAATCTTCTTTCTACCCTCTTCGCCCTCCTTCTGTAATCTCTCGAGTGCAGGAATTGCAACTGCAAGGAGCTGCATGATAATTGAAGAGTTGATGTACGGTGTGATTGACATAGCAAAAATAGTTCCGTATGTGAATGCACTACCTGTCATCAAGCTGAGATATGTGAGAATTGTGTTGCCTTTACCAACACTGATTTCATCAACAATGTTGAGGAATGGTACCGGAATGACTGAACCAATTCTAAAAACGAGGATAATGAATGCAGTAAAAAGTAATTTCTTACGGATTTCTGCAACCTTCCACGCATTGATGATGGTTTTAATCATTAGAGCACCTCCACCTTGCCACCGGCAGCTTCAATCTTAGCCTTAGCCGACTCACTGATAGCTGTTACCTTAACAGTAAGAGCCTTTGTGATTTCGCCTTTACCAAGAACCTTAACGCCATCAAGTGTCTTCTTAATAAGACCTACTGCCTTGAGGCTCTGTGCATCAACAACTGCACCATCCTCAAATCTGTCATTAAGAGCTGATACATTTACTGTTGCATACTCAGTAGCAAAGATGTTGTTAAATCCTCTCTTCGGTACGCGTCTTTGAAGCGGCATCTGACCACCCTCAAAGCCGGGACGTCTGCTGTAGCCTGAACGCGACTTAGCACCCTTCTGACCTTTACCGGAGGTCTTACCCTGTCCTGAAGCAGTACCTCTACCTACTCTTTTTACGCTCTTCTTTGAGCCCTCTGCAGGAGAAAGTTCATGTAATTTCATATCAACTGCACCTCCCCTTTATTCTTCTACGATTGTTACAAGGTGAGCAATCTTAGCGAGCTTACCCTGAGTCTGCGCATTGTCCGGCTGAACAGTTACGTTGCCGATTTTGCGAAGACCGAGAGAGTGGGCTGTGGCAATCTGGTCTTTCTTACTGCCGATTAAGCTCTTTGTAAGCTTGATTTTAATATCTGCCATTTTCCACACCCTCCTTAACCTAAAATTTCTTTAGTTGACTTGCCTCTTACAGCAGCAACCTCGTCTGCTGTACGGAGCTGACTCAAGCCATTGATTGTTGCTCTTACAACATTGCAAGGATTGTTTGAACGGATAGCCTTTGTTCTGATGTCTGCGATGCCGACTGTTTCAACAACGGCACGAACA
The DNA here is from genome assembly GCA_946042285.1 of uncultured Clostridia bacterium. GTDB lineage: Bacteria > Bacillota > Clostridia > Oscillospirales > Acutalibacteraceae > Eubacterium_R. Next base: position 12,291 of record CAMGDK010000018.1, read on the forward strand.
GGACCGCCGGCGATAACACCGGTACCCTTTGGAGCAGGCATAAGAAGAACCTCGCCGGCACCAAACTTACCCTTAACCTCATGAGGAATTGTTGTACCTCTGAGAGCAACCTTAATTACATTTTTCTTTGCATCCTCGATACCCTTGCGGATAGCATCAGGAACTTCGCCTGACTTACCGATACCGAAGCCTACAAGACCTTTGCCGTCACCAACTACTACGAGAGCTGAGAATTTGAAAATTCTACCACCCTTTACAGTCTTTGATACACGGTTAATAGTAACAACTCTTTCTTCAAGTTCCATTGAAGATACGTCAATCTTTGCCATAAAAATTTTCCTCCTTCGTTAGAACTTAAGTCCGCCCTCACGAGCGCCGTCAGCAACTGCTGCCACACGACCGTGATACACGTAACCGCCACGGTCAAATACGCACTCTTCAATGCCCTTTGCCATAGCTCTTTCTGCCAATGTCTTACCAACAGCCTTAGCTGCCTCTACGTTACCGCCGTACTGAGTAAATTCCTTCTCAACTGTTGAAGCAGTTACAAGTGTTACACCTGCAACATCGTCGATCAACTGAACGTAAATATTGCTGAGAGAGCGATATACGTTAAGTCTTGGACATTCAGCAGTACCGCTGATTTTGCCACGAACTCTTGTGTGGCGCTTTTTTCTTGCTTTGTTAGCATCTTGTCTTGAAACCATTGTATTTCACTCCCTTCCTTATTTCTTACCTGCTTTTCCTTCTTTACGACGGATGTGCTCTTCAGCGTACTTAATACCCTTGCCCTTATATGGCTCCGGTGGTCTCTTTTCGCGAATTTGAGCTGCGAACTGACCGACTGCCTGCTTGTCAGCACCGCTAACAACGATAGCATTTGCTGATGGGCATTCAATCTTAACGCCTTCTGGAGCTTCCATGGTAACCTGATGTGAGAATCCAAGGTTCATTACAAGTGTGTTGCCCTGAAGCTGAACTCTGTAACCTACACCGTTTACCTCTAAATTCTTCTTAAAGCCCTCTGTAACACCTGTTACCATGTTAGCAATAAGTGTACGAGTAAGACCGTGAAGAGATCTGTTTTCTTTAGCATCGTTAGGTCTGCTAACGATGATTTCACTGCCTTCAACGCTGATCTGCATATTAGGATGAGCATCCATTGAAAGAGTACCGTTTGGTCCCTTTACAGTAACAGCATTACCGTTAAGGTTAACCTCAACGCCGGCAGGAATTGTAATAGGCTTTAAACCAATTCTTGACATCCTGACTGTTCCTCCTTACCAAATGAATGCTAAAACCTCGCCGCCAACATTCTGCTTGCGAGCTTCTCTGTCTGTCATAATGCCCTTTGAAGTTGAAACGATTGCAACACCGAGACCCTTCATTACCTTAGGCATATCCTCAACGTTTGAATAGATACGAAGACCCGGCTTTGACACTCTTCTGAGACCTGTGATAACCTGGCTCTTGCCCTCGCCGTACTTAAGTGTTACGCGGATAACACCCTGCTTGCCGTCTTCGATTACTTTATAGTTCTTAATATATCCTTCATCAACAAGAATCTGAGCAATTGCCTTCTTCATGTTTGACGCAGGAATATCTACTGTATCGTGCTTTGCTGAATTTGCATTACGAATTCTTGTAAGCATATCAGCGATTGGATCTGTAATATGCATTGATATTTCCTCCTTATAAATTTAGCAATTCTCAGTTCTTACCAAGAAGATTTCTTTACACCAGGGATTTCGCCCTTGTGAGCGAGCTCTCTGAAGCAGATTCTGCAGATACCGTACTTACGGAGATAAGCATGAGGTCTACCGCAGATCTTGCATCTGTTGTAAGCTCTGGTTGAATACTTAGCAGGCTTTGCAGCCTTAACCTTCATAGATGTTTTTGCCACGATATTCCCTCCTTACTCTGAAAACGGAGCGCCCATTAACTTAAGAAGTTCACGAGCCTCTTCGTCAGTATTTGCTGTAGTAACCATGATGATGTCCATACCGCGAACAGCATCAATCTTATCATATTCGATTTCAGGGAAAATCAACTGCTCCTTGATGCCCATAGCATAGTTACCACGGCCGTCAAATGAGTTTGGATTGATACCTCTGAAGTCACGAACTCTCGGAAGTGCAAGATTGAAGAATCTCTCAAGGAATTCATACATTCTGTCACCACGAAGAGTAACCTTAACACCGATTGGCATGCCCTCACGAAGCTTGAAGTTAGCAACAGACTTCTTAGCGTGGCAGATAACCGGCTTCTGACCTGTAATGATTGAAAGGTCATTTACGATAGCGTCAACTACCTTTGAATTTTCACGGGCTTCACCGCAACCAACATTGATTACAACCTTGTCAAGCTTTGGGATTTGCATAACAGACTTGTATCCGAATTTCTTCATCAATGCCGGAGCAACTTCGCTCTTATATGTTTCTTTTAAAACAACAGCCATTTGTTATGTCCTCCCTTACTTAAAATTCATTTCCGCATTTCTTGCAAACGCGGATGCCGCCCTTTTTGTGTCCTACACGAGTAGCCTCGCCGCACTTAGGACAAACGAGCTGTACCTTTGATGCATAAAGAGCTGATTCAACTTCAATAAGACCACCCGGCTCACCCATCTTACGAGGCTTAACATGCTTTGTAACAATGTTAACCTTCTTAACGATAACCTTGCCTTCTGATGGGCTTACAGCGATAACCTCGCCCTTAACACCCTTTGACTTACCGCTGAGTACCATTACGGTATCACCGGACTTAACAAACATTTTACTCATATCATCGCACCTCCATTAAAGAACTTCCGGAGCGAGAGAAAGGATTTTCATATAATCCTTTTCACGAAGCTCACGAGCTACCGGTCCAAAAATACGGGTGCCTCGAGGAGTTTTATCCTCTCTGATAATTACGGCAGCATTTTCGTCAAAACGAATATACTGACCATCGTCACGACGTACACCTTTAGTTGTACGAACGATGACTGCTTTAACAACTTCGCCTTTTTTAACCATGCCACCCGGTGCAGCTTTCTTTACAGAAGCTACGATTACATCGCCGATATTTGCATATCTTCTGCCTGAACCGCCGAGCACTCTAATGCAGAGAAGCTCTTTTGCGCCGGTGTTGTCAGCAACTTTAAGACGACTTTCCTGTTGTATCACAGCATTTTCCTCCTTCGTACTGCAAAATAACACTTTGCTAAGTTGCAGTTATTATTTTATTTGACTAAATTATTTAAAAAAGCTGTAAATCGTAACGATTTATTTAGCCTTCTCAACGATTTCAACCACACGCCATCTCTTGTCCTTGCTGTATGGACGGCACTCCATAATCTGTACCTTATCGCCCACACCGCATTCGTTGTTCTCGTCGTGTGCCTTGTACTTAACAGTACGGTTTACAATCTTGTTATAAAGTGGATGACGAACCTTGTCCTTGATAGTAACAACAACAGTTTTGTCCATCTTATCACTTGTAACAATACCTACTCTTGTCTTTCTGAGGTTTCTTTCCATTATTCAGTTACCTCCTTCATTAAGAATTAGCCTTGCCAAGCTCAATCTCTCTCTCAACTGTCTTGATACGAGCGATGTCTTTCTTGACTGCTTTAATTCTCATAGGGTTGTCGAGCTGATTGATTGCCTGCTGGAAATGAAGGTTGAAAAGCTCTTCTTTAAGTTCTGCAAGCTTATTCTGTCTTTGTTCTGCTGATAAAGCCTTGATTTCTGATGCTTTCATTACTGCTCGCCTCCCTCTTCTTCTTTCTTTACAAACTTACACTTTACAGGAAGCTTGTTTGCTGCAAGTCTCATAGCCTCACGAGCTACTGACTCGTCAACGCCGCCGAGCTCAAACATAACCTTGCCCGGCTTAACTACTGCTACCCAGTAGTCAACGTTACCTTTACCTTTACCCATACGGGTATCGGCAGGTCTTGCTGTAATAGGCTTGTCAGGAAAAATCTTAATCCAAACCTTACCGCCACGCTTTGTATAACGTGTCATTGCGATACGGGCAGCCTCAATCTGTGCTGCTGTAATCCATGCAGGCTCGGTAGTCTGAAGACCATACTCACCATAAGTAACCTTATTACCTCTCATAGCTGCACCGGTCATACGACCTCTATGCTGCTTTCTGTGCTTAACGCGCTTTGGTAAGAGCATTATCTTTTTCCTCCTTCCCTACGATTAGATCTTCTCTTGTTGCGTGATTCGTGAAGAACCTCACCTTGATAGATCCATGTCTTTACGCCGATACGACCGTATGTTGTCTTTGCCTCTGCAAAGCCGTAGTCAATATCTGCACGAATTGTTTGAAGAGGAATTGTACCCTCTTTGTAAGTTTCCGAACGAGCGATTTCTGCACCGCCGATTCTGCCTGAAACCATGATCTTGATACCGCGAGCACCAAGTCTCATTGTGTTTCTGATAGCACCCTTAACAGCTCTTCTGAAGGATACACGCCTCTCAAGCTGCTGAGCAATGCTCTGTGCTACGAGTGTTGCATTGAGATCCGGCTGCTTGATTTCAACGATGTTAATGAAAACCTCGTTTGCATCCTTGCCGAGCTTCTTTGCACAGATAGCCTTGAGCTTCTCGATTTCAGCACCCTGCTTACCGATAACCATACCCGGCTTTGCGCAGTGGATGTTGATTCTGACTCTCTTAGCATCTCTTTCGATTTCTACCTTTGGAACACCTGCGCCTGAAAGTGAGTCAAGGAGATACGCACGGAGGTTATAGTCCTCAACGAGTGTATCAGCAAACTCGCCCTTCTTTGCATACCAGCGAGAGTCCCAGTTTTTAATAACGCCGATTCTTAAACCGGTTGGATTACATTTCTGTCCCATTTAACTT
>CAMGDK010000019.1 GCA_946042285.1 uncultured Clostridia bacterium
CCTGACCTGCTGATTACAAATCAGCTGCTCTACCAACTGAGCTACACCAGCGCATATCCAACGCTCTAATAATATATCACAAGTTTTTTGCATAGTCAAGAGTTTTTTTATAATTTTTTGAATTTTATTTGCCCCAATTTTCGATGACGGATTTAACCATTTCCGGCTGCTTTGTTGTTATATTGTCGGGACTTATTACAAGCATTTTCTTTGCAGTTTGCTCGTTGTCGATAGTCCAAACGGAAAGCTTGTAGCCGTTTTGATGCAAAAGCTCCGACAGCTGCGCACCGGCATATTTGTAGTTGCAGTTTATTCCGCAAGCGCCCGCTTCCTCAAGCATAGTGATAATTTTTTGCCTGTAATCATCGGAGAAGACCTTAATCTTTGACGGCATACAGTTGAGATAATACTGCATACCTGCACAGTCAGACTCCTTAACAGCCTTAACATTGATTGACTCAATACCTGTAAGAAAAGCCCTGTCAACAAGGTTGTACTCAACCAAAAGTGCGTAAAGCGCATTGAGAGTCCTTGTTTCCTTAATGTCAAGGTTAATCAATATATCTGTCGGCGCAAGAAGCTCGAACGCGTCCTTAAGCTCGGTGGCGTCGTTGTTGGTAACAACGAGGTCGTGACTCATAACAAGAGTGCCGTTTGGCCTTTGCCTAATGTCAAGCTCGATAATCTCGGCACCGTTGTCGATTGCAGCCTGAACAGAATCAAGGCTGTTCATCGGTGTGTTAAACGCGCCTGTGTGAGCAGTGATTGTAAAGTTATCCACAAAAGTCAGCTTCCTTTCAGAATATGATTTTGTAACGGCATAATCTGCAACGCCGATAATCATCGCAACCGAAACAAAAAAAGCGAATATTTGGTACGATATGTGCTTTGCCCAGGTAGGCGTCATATTTCGTTTTAGAAATCTTTTAAACTTAACCCATCGGGATATTTTTTCAGCCATATTTAACCCTTCAGTAAAGCAGAGGGCGATAATTCATCGCCCTGCAAATAATTTTATACTAAGCTGCCTGAATAGTTAGGAGCTTCCTTGGTGATTGAAATATCGTGAGGATGGCTCTCGATAAGACCTGCACTTGTAATCTTGATGAATTTAGCCTTTGTCCTGAGCTCCTCGATTGTGTGGCAGCCGCAGTAGCCCATACCGGAGCGAAGACCGCCCATCATTTGATAAATGGTGTCGCCGAGCGCTCCCTTGTAAGGAACACGGCCCTCAACGCCCTCGGGAACAAATTTCTTTGAGCCCTTCTGGAAGTAACGGTCGGCACTGCCCTTGTTCATGGCACCGAGTGAGCCCATGCCGCGATAAACCTTAAACTGTCTGCCCTGATATATTTCTGTTTCTCCCGGTGACTCCTCACAGCCTGCAACGAGTGAGCCCATCATTACGCATGAGCCGCCTGCAGCGATAGCCTTAACGATTTCACCGCTGTACTTGATACCGCCGTCGGCGATTACGGGGATACCGTACTTGTCAGCTCTTTCTGCACTGTCATAAATTGCAGTAATCTGCGGAACACCGATACCTGCAACAACACGGGTAGTACAGATTGAGCCGGGACCGATACCAACCTTAACAGCGTCTGCACCTGCCTTGATAAGAGCCTCGGTAGCATCTGCAGTAGCAACATTACCTGCGATAAGAGAAATCTGCGGGAATGCGTTTTTAACAAGCTCAACAGACCTCATGATGTTTTGGCTGTGACCGTGTGCAGAGTCGAGAACGAAGGCGTCAACGCCTGCTTCAACAAGAGCCTTTGCTCTGTCGAGAACATCATTTGTAACGCCAAGAGCAGCTGCGCAAAGAAGCCTGCCCTCCTTATCTCTTGCAGTGTTTGGATATTTAACGCTCTTTTCAATATCCTTGATTGTTACAAGACCTGAAAGCTTGCCGTTTTCATCGACAAACGGAAGCTTCTCAATCTTTGAGCTCATAAGTATCCTCTTTGCATCCTCAAGTGTTGTGCCCTTAGGAGCGGTAACGAGCTGGCTCTTAGGAGTCATAACGGATGCGATTTTTACATTATAGTCTGTCATGAAGCGCATGTCGCGGTTTGTAAGAATACCGACGAGTGTGCCGTCAGCCTCGCAAATCGGAACACCGCTGATGTGATATTTGTTCATCAGCTCTTCAGCGTCTGAAGCAAGATGGTCAGGCGAGAGGAAGAACGGATTTGTGATAACGCCGTTTTCGGATCTTTTAACCTTATCAACCTCGGTAGCCTGCTCCTCAATAGTCATATTCTTGTGGATAACACCAATACCGCCCTCTCTTGCAATGGCGATAGCCATTCTTGATTCGGTAACAGTATCCATTGCTGCAGTCATAACAGGAATGTTAAGTGTTATGTCCTTTGTAAGCTTTGTTTGAAGCTGAACCTTATCCGGAGTTACATCCGATTCAGCAGGGATAAGAAGAACGTCATCAAAGGTAAGTCCTTCTTTTACGAATTTTGCACCGTATTCGCTCATATAAAATCCTCCCTAATTCATAAACTTAAAAATATTTTAACTATAATAACACTTTTTAATTAAGTGTTCAAGTATTTTATTTGCAGGTAATGGATTTTTTTGCACTCCAGGCACCGTAGGTCTTTTTGCCGTTAGACTTATTAAATGCCCTTACCCTTACATAATACCTTTTACCCTTTTTAAGCTTGCTGATTTTTTTAGATGCGCTTTTTGCGCTGACGGTGACTTTTTTTGCACCCTTAAAGCTCTTGCTTGTAGAATACTGAATTTGATAACCGCTTACAGATGAAAGCTTTTTCCAATAAACAGTAATGGATTTTTTCGATGTCTTGAGCTTTTTAAGAGTAGCCTTTTTCGGCTTTTTTGCTACTGCTGTTGATGTTGCTGCTGCTGATGTTGCTGCTGCTGTTGATGTTGCTACTGCTGTTGATGTTGCTGCTGATGTTGTTGCTACTGCTGTTGATGTTGCTACTGCTGTTGATGTTGCTGCTGATGTTGTTGCTGCTGATGAATTATTATCGGTATTCGGCTTTGCATGAATTGTGAAATTTACGCTGATGCTGCCGCAATAGCAGCCTGTGCCTGTGATGATTGCAGTTGCCGTGCCAACGTTTACATTGTTAATGTAGCTTACGGTGTAATCCGTGCCTGAAGCAAGTCCCTTGATGAACACGACAGGCTTTTTCTCGCTGCCGTCATATTCAAAATCGGTTTGACCTAACGACACAGGCATATCTGCAATGCTTATCGGCAATACCTCATAGGTGAGAGTACGGCTACCGGTGCAGTTGTTAATGCCTGTAAGTGTTACATAGCCCGTGCCTGTTTTTGCAGGAGGATTGTAGCTTACGGTGTAGTCGTAATCCAAAGCAAGACCGTCAATAGTAACATTAGGTCTTCTTGTATCACCGTTGTATATGACTTGAGTGTATTCAAGAACGGGAGAGGTAAGGCTGATGTCAAGCGGTGACACTGTAAAGCCGGTAAAGCACGCGCCGGCATATTTGCCCGTGCCGACAATTGCGGCGTCCTTTGTGCCGATATTGATATTGTCGGTGCTGATTACATCAAAATCCTTGCCCTGTGTTGCGCCTGAAATGACTACGCTCGGAAGAACAGGCTTACCCGAATAGCATGGATTGATTTCAGCCTGAACGGGATTTGCGTTTCTCAACGGCAGACTTCTTGTTGAATATGAGCCTGCCCATTCGCCTAAGCCCTCAATGCGAGCATAGCATTCGTCGCTCGGTACAATCGTGTAGTCGATACCGTTTTGAAGAACAGTGTTGCCGTATTTAACGGTTGTATTGCTTACAGATGTCGGATTTAACGAAACCGTGCAGTTTGAAATACTTTTGCTTGATGCGTTATAGCAGTCGTCGGCGATATTCGCTCTGTATCGAGTGTTAAAGTAATCGTTGTTATGCTCCGTCTCATAAATGGTGTGAGTGCTGAATGAGTCGTATCCGGTATTTCTCAATGTGTCATAATCAACAAGGAAATAATCGTAGCCAACGGCACTGCCGCCGTCGTCATCCCATGTGCAGTCAACATAATAGTATGCATCACCGAGATGAACAAGACTCCACGCGTGACAGCCGATGCTTGGATCGGAGCAAACGAAGCAGGCGTCAATTCCAACCTCCCTGCAAAGCCTGTTAAATGCGAGCGTGTATCCCTGACACACTGCAAGCCCCTTGCAGAAAACGCCGTACGGCGAATAGTTGTGGGAGTTATCTATGTCATCATAATTATATTCGCAGCTTTCGATAACATAGTCGTGGAATTCAAGCAAAAGCTCGTAATCGGTCATGCTGTCAATATCGAGTGTGGAAAGGTACTGATTGATTGCGCTTGTAACAGCCTTTTCCTCCTCGTATGTGTCGTAGTAATTTATCGTAAATGTAAGCTCATAGGATTTACGGCTGCGGTTGTAGCTGTATTTTGCACCGCAGCTGCTGACCTGCCATCTTATGTAGTCACCGTCGATGCTGCATCGTGAGCTTTCCTGACATGTTGCAACATCATATATGGTGTTGAGAATATCGTTCAAATTATCCTGATCCTGCAACGGCGCATCAAGCGTAATAACGCACCTTTCCTTCCTCAAAATCATGGCGTCGCGCACGAGCGTTGCCGCACTGTCAATCCATGGCTTGCTTTTGAATTTGTTGCTTTCAAATACAGGATAATTACCCGATTCGTATAGGTCTTCAACTATCGTGTATTCGCCACTGTATGCGTATGCCGAAAACGGTACACAAAAAAAGCATGTGGCTGTCATTATTATTGCAAGAAATACTGATGTAAGCTTTTTCATATTTTTACCTCGCTGCGCGCATAATGGCGCTTGCTGTTTCTTCAACTGTGTTCGTACCGCAACGAATAATCGCGCCTGCCCATTTATTGTAAAGAGGAAGTCGCTCGTCGTACATGTCCTTAAGTGTTTTTCCGCTCTTCATTACAATGCCACGGGTGTCGAGATTACGAATTCGTTTAATCATATCGTCGTAATCAAGGTGAAGATAAATGACCTTGCCCATCGATTTAAGGTGCTGCATTGCCCTCTCGGAATATACAACGGAGCCGCCTGTTGCAATAACGGTGCCCTCAAGCCTGAGCGAGAGAATTGCCTTTTCCTCCGCCTCGATAAAATAATCAATCCCGTCGGTGTCGATAATCTCCTGTAATCGTCTGCCCTCAAGATTTTGAATAAGCAAATCGGTGTCGTAAAAATTTTTAAGCAGCATTTTTGCCGCAACAACTCCGCATGTTGACTTACCGCTGCCGGGCATGCCGATAAGAATTATGTTTGAATTCATTTTTTGACACCTACCTTTTTGCAGTAATCGTTCATCGGACAATCGTCACACTTGGGCTTGCGAGCAGAGCAAACATCTCTGCCGAAAAGCACAATCCTGTGGCAAAAGTCTGCACCCTCGTCTGCCGGAACAATCCTTTTCAGTGCAATTTCAATCTTGTGCGGGTCCTTAACATTAACAAGTCCCATTCTGTTTGAAATTCTAATCATGTGAGTGTCAACGACAATGCTCTCCTTGCCATAGACATCGCCAACAATGAGGTTGGCAGTTTTCCTGCCGACACCGGGGAGAGTGATTAAATCCTCAATATTGTCCGGCACAATGCCGCCGAAATTGTCCCTTACCGCCTGTGCCATGCCGATGATGGACGAAGCCTTGCTTTTGTAAAAGCCGCAGCTTTTGATTATATTTTCAACATCCTCGAGTCTTGCGTTGCAGTAATCGTCAAGTGTTTTATATTTCTCAAACAGAGCAGGAGTAACAAGATTTACCCGTGCGTCTGTGCATTGAGCGGAAAGCCTGACGGCGACAAGAAGCTCAAACGGATTTGATGCATTGAGCGAGCATATCGCTTCGGGATACATCTGCTTTAGAACCCCTATCGCCTTAAATGTTCTCTCTTTTTTTGTCATGGAATTAGATTACCCATATCACTGTAAATGTTATACCACTCCTGTCTTGTAAGACTGATATTGTCAGCCTTAACCATTTGAGTGAGCCTGTCTGTATTTGTTGTGCCGATGATTGGCTGAACAAAATCAAGCCTTTCAAGCCATGCAATAGCAAGCGCTTCCTTTGTGATTGAGAATTTTTCAGCCCACTCATCAAGCTTTTTATTTTCTTCCTTAAGCTCGTCGTTGTCAGGGAAGAAGCCGAATGCGCTTCTCATAGGTCCCCAAGCCTGAATTGTCATATCGTGAAGTCGGCAGTACGGAAGAATTGAGCCGTCGCGCTCAAGCGAAAAATCATTTTTCATATTAGCACACATTCCGCTGTCAATCATGCCTGTGTGGAAAAGTCCAAGCTGAAGCTGATTGGTAAGAATAGGCTCATCGACATATTTTTTTAGAAGCTCAAGCTGCATTGAGTTAAAGTTTGATACACCGAAATGACGAACGAGACCTCTTTGCTTAAGCTCGTCAAATGCCTCGGCAACCTCGTAGCCGTTCATTAGCACATCGGGCCTGTGAAGGCAAAGCACATCGATATAGTCAAGTCCCATTCTTTTAAGGGAGCCTTCAACGCTTGTGATGATATGTTCCTTGGAAAAATCGTAAAAGCCCTTTCTGATACCGCACTTTGTCTGCACAACGATGCTGTCCCTGTCGATACCCTTGACAGCCTTGCCGAAGTATTCCTCGCTCACGCCGGCATGATAAATGTCGGCATTGTCAAAAAAGTTAATACCCATGTCGTAGGCTGATTGAACATGCTTAATTGCATCCCTTTCATCCTTACCGCCGATTCTCATGCAACCGAGAATAATCTGTGACACATCGTAGCCTGCAAATTTAATTCTTTTCATTTTTAACTCCCTTTACTTTATCCCAATAAGCCTTAAAAGCCTGCTCATTTTTGTTTTGACCGTAATTATAATAATGCCTGTCCTTTATATTGTCGGGCAAATATTGTTGCTCAACCCAAGCGTTTTTGTAGCTGTGGGGGTAGAGGTAATTCTGCCCCTTAACCTCTGCGTCCTCGCCGTCGAAATGCTTGTTTTGAAGCTGACGGGGGATAGGACCGCATTTTCCCGATCTGACATCGCCGAGCGCCTCGTCGATAGCCACCTCGCCGGAATTACTCTTAGGTGCAGTCGCAACAAGAATAACTGCATCGGCAAGAGGTATACGCGCCTCAGGCAAGCCGACCATCATTGCAATATCAACTGCCGATTTAACAATAGGTATGATTTGCGGATAAGCAAGTCCGACATCCTCGCATGCGCAAACCATCAGTCGCCTGCATGCCGACGGTAAATCGCCCGCCTCGATTAGCCTTGCAAGGTAGTGAAGCGCGGCGTCAGGGTCAGAGCCACGCATGCTTTTTTGATATGCAGACACAATATCGTAATGCTCGTCGCCGTCCCTGTCATAGCGAGCGGCGCTCTTTTGTGTCAGCTCCTCGGCAGTCTTAAGCGTAATGTGCTTTGTGCCGTTGTCTGTTTTTGAGGCGAAAAAGCAGTTTTCAACGCTGTTGAGAGATTTCCTTACATCACCGCCGCAGCCGTGAGCAATCCTCTCAAAAACACCGTTTTCAATATCAAGCTCAACCTTGTACTCGTCTGCAAGAATGTTAAATCCGCGCTCAACGGCAGGCACAATCTCGTCTGATTCAATCGGCTTAAACTCAAACACGGTTGAACGCGAAAGAATAGCAGGGTAGATATAAAAATACGGATTTTCCGTCGTTGATGCAATAAGTGTAATTTTTCCGTTTTCTATGTACTCAAGCAGAGTTTGCTGCTGCCTTTTATTGAAATACTGAATTTCGTCAAGATAAAGGAGTATTCCGTTAGGCGCAGTAAACGAGCCAATCTCTGCCACAATGTCCTTGATGTCCTGTGTTGAGGCAGTAGTACCGTTTAGACGCCTTAAAGCCTTTTGAGTTTTGTTTGCAATGATTGATGCAACGGTTGTTTTGCCGACACCGCTCGGACCGTAGAATATTAAATTTGGAATTTCGCCTGATTCAATCAGGCATTTGAGTGCAGCACCGTCACCTAAAAGATGTCTTTGTCCAACAACATCATCAAGGCTTTGCGGTCTTATTCTGTCTGCAAGAGGCTTATTCATCGTTCTCCTCCGTTGCCGTTGTCTTATGCTTTGAATATACACATCCGCAGAAATTCTGCCTGTAAAGATTATATTGCCTCGACAGCTCGATTGACCTTTTGTACCCCTCTTTTTTCTTAAAATCGCAGGGCAGCCATTTTACACCGAGCTCGTCCTGAAGCATGAAGCCGATTTCGTTTATTTTTTGTGAATTTTTGAGTGGGCTGATTGAAAGCGTTGTGCAAAAGAAGTCAAAGGCGTTTTCCTTTGCCGCGATTGCCGTTTTTCTCAAGCGAAGCTCGTAGCAGCGAAAGCATCTCTCGCCGCCCTCACGGCAATCCTCGTATCCCTTTGCAATTTCTTCAAAATCAGTGTAATTGTAATCACAATCAATTATGCAAACGGGATTAGCCGTTTCCATTTCGTTTATAAGGCGAATTTGCTCTGCCTTGCGCTTTTCGTATTCCTCAATCGGCGAAATATTCGGGTTATAGTAAAGCACACTGATTTTGAAATACTGTGAAAGATACTCAATGGTGTAGCTTGAGCACGGCGCACAACAGCTATGCAACAAAAGAGAAGGCACAATGTCTTCTCTTTTGAGTGATTCAATTAGCTTATCTAATTCTTTTTGATAGTTAATTTTATTCATTATGATAAATAGTTCCTCGGGTTTACCCTTGTACCGTTAAGTCTAACCTCAAAGTGACAGTGCGGACCTGTTGAGTTGCCGGTTGAGCCGCTCTTGGCAACAACATCACCCTTTTTAACAGTGTCACCCGGATTGACAAGAATTGACGAGTTGTGCGCATAAAGTGACACAACAGAGCGACCTGACTTGTCAGTGCCGTGATATATGATTAGGTAATAGCCGTAGCTGTAATTCAATCTCTTAACCGTGATAACGATACCCTTTTGTGCTGCAATGACCTTTGAGCCGGTAGGGCAAGGGAAGTCTATGCCGCCGTGGTATGCACCCGATGAGTAGTTGGGGAAGCCGGCGGAAATGGATTTGTTGCTCGGCACGGGGTAGGTCATGTTGAGGACTGCATCTGATTTTGAATAAACATCAGACTCCTCGCTATCTTCAATTACTGCGTCTGCCTTGCCTTCTTCGGCAACTGCGGTTGTAGCCTCCTCGGGAGCTTTAACTCCTGCGATAAGGCTTTGAATTTCGTTTTCAACTGCGGCAATAAGCTCGCTGTCCTCGTTTCTAAACTCGGTATATTGCTTGTTTTGAGCGGTAAGCTCAGCAAGAAGCCTGTCGCTTTCCGCCCTGTCTGTCGCAAGGGATGCCTTTGAGCTTGTAATCCTTTCTCTGTTGTGCTCGATGGAATTAAGCCTTTCAACAAGAGCAGTCTTTTCTGCATCAAGCTCCGCTTGCTTTTCGACAAATTCTTGCTTCTTTTCGTTGAGTCCGTCCTTTTGCTCTGCAATAACCCTCATTTGCTCCTGCACCTCGGCAAGAAGCTCGGAATCGCTTTTTGAAATTGAGCGTATCATCTCGTATCTTGTAAGGAAGCTTGAAATATCCTTGCAGTTGATTAGTGCGGATACAAGATTAAATTCACCGGTCATGTAGATGATTTTAAGCCTGTGGCAGTAGGCGGTGTAGGTGTTTGTAAACCTTGATTGAAGCGCGTTATATTCCTTTTGCGCAGTCTGAACCTCTGCCTCAAGTGCATTAAGCTTTTCCTCGTTTTCCTCAATAGACGGCATAAGCTCGTCAATTTCGGATTGAACCTTGTTGTTTTGCTTTTCGTAAAGCTCAAGCTGCTTGTTTATGTAGCCGATTTTGCGGTCAAGCGTGTCGATATATTCCTGAGTTAAGGTTGAGCTTTTTTTAAGCTCCTTAAGCTTTTCCTCGGTCTTTTTAAGATGAGCCTCAAGCGCCGCCTGTTGCTCCTCAAGAGTGAGCTGTGCAGACTCAACCGATTCGCCGCTTGTATCTGCCGCTTCGGTTGTGTCATCAGCAGGCAAAAACGGATCAATCTCCGGCAGAAAAGCCTCTTGCGTGACGGCACTTGGCGCAGTCGCAGTCACCTCGTTTGCAAGCGCCGAAGCAGGCTGAAGACATGTTGTAATTGTGATTGCTGAAAGAATCAGCGGTAAAACCTTGATTTTCAAAATATTAGCTCCTTAGCAGTCAGCACTGCTTTAATTTATGGTAAAAACGGGGTGGGATCAACGCAGTCCGAGTAGCTTGCAGTCGGAGTCCTGACCTCAAAATGAAGGTGCGGACCGGTTGAGTTACCGGTTGATCCGCTTTGTGCAATAGCCTGCCCCTTTGAGACATAGTCGCCTGTTGACACAAGCCTTGCAGAATTGTGCGCATATAAAGTATAAACATAATTGCCTGCGGAATCTGTCTTATCGTGCATGATAACAATATATCTTCCGTAGCTTCTGTAATTTCCGTTTGCGTCAACCAAATCGGTTGAAATGATAACATATCCCGACTCTGCCGCAACAACGGTTGAGCCTGTCGGACAAGAGAAGTCAACGCCTGTGTGACCTGTGTACCCTGCACTTCCGTAGCCGCAAGTGATTTTCGGCTGGCTTGGCACAGGCACCGTCATGCTGAGAGTGTTACTGCTTTGAGCAGTAGTAGTTGTGGCTGATGTTGTAGATTGCGTTGTTTCCTGTGATTCGCTTGAGCCTTGTGTGGTAGGCGGTGCAGTTGTCGTAGGAGCGGCAGTCGTCGTCTGCGCTTCAATCTTTTTCCTGAACTCCTCGGCAGCGGCGGCAATCTCTGCGTTGATTGCGTTAAGCTCTGCCTCATCTCTGTTACGATATTCGCTGTATGTGTTTTCCTGCTCGTGAAGCTGCTTAAGCTTTTCGTCGGACTCAGCCCTTTGTGATTCATAAGCCTCTTGCTTTTTGGCGTAATCAATCTGCTGAACCTCAAGGTCCTCAATAGAGGTCTTAAGGCTTTCCTGTGTGGCAACAAGCGTTTTCTGGTTGGCAGAAAGTTGCTGCTGCTTGCTTTGCATGTCCTTTTTTGTGTTGATAAGCTCCGAAGCCTCGTTTTTTAATGACTCAAGCAGATTTTTGTCTGACATTGAAACACGCTTAATCATCTCAAGCCTTGTAAGAAGAGTTGAAATGTCGGGACTTGTAAGAAGCACGGAAAGAGTGCTCATGTTGCCTGACACATACATGGCGCGCAGCCTTTGACAGTATTTGACATAGCTGTCGTCAAACTGCACCTGAAGCACTTCACTTTTTTGTGACAGCTCCTCAATGTCGATTTTTGCCTGCTCAATTTGCTTTTCGTTGTCCTTGTACTGCTGCTCAAGGCTTTGAATTTCCGTTTTGGAGCTTTCAATCTTATCGTCTGCAAGCTTAAGCTCCTTTTGGAGATAGGATATTTTGTCGTTGAGCGTGTCGATATAATCCTTTGTTTCCTTGCTTTCCTCGCCGAGATCTGCTAATTTCTCATTTATTTCCTTGAGCCTTTGCTCGATAGCCGCCTGCTTTTCCTGCGCAGAAAGCCCCTCAAATTCATCGTCGGCACCGAATGACACAAGTGAAAGCGGGGATGATGTCAAAGCAAAGCAAAAGGTCAGCACAACAGCAAATAACCTTAAGAAAACATTATGCCGTTTCACTGACCTCACCTCTTTATATATGTTGTGTTAAAAATTAAAAATTATCAATTCTTACAGGTAATTAAACGGATTAACTCTGCTACCGTTAACTCTGACCTCAAAGTGACAGTGCGGACCGGTTGAGTTACCGGTTGAGCCACTCTTTGCGATAACCTGACCGGCTGAAACCTTTTGACCAACGCTAACCAAAATAGAGCTGTTGTGAGCATATAGGGTTGAAAGACCGTTGCCGTGGTCAACAACCACATAGTAGCCGTAGCTGTAATTGAGATGCTGAACAAGAATTACCTTGCCCGCAGCGGCAGCATAAACGTTTGAGCCGGACGGTACCGAAAAGTCAACACCGCCGTGATAACGACCTGATGAATAGTTTGGATAACCTGCCGAGATTGAATGATTGTTGGTAGGATACCTAAGCACACCCGAGCCGTTGCCGTATGAGCCTGATATAGAGCCGTTACCGCCCGAAGCAGCAATAGCCGCAGCCCTGATTTGATTTTCAACCTCACGAAGCTCGTCCCTGTTTGTTTCGATAAGCTCGTAGTATTCGTTTGTCTGTGCGGCAAGCTTTCTTATGATTTCGTTACACTCAGCCGCCTCCTTGTCAAGTTCCTGCTTTGATGAGTCGATTTCGTTGATGCTGTCCTGAAGCTCCTTCTTGTCGCTTTCAAGGTCGCTCTTTGCATCGGTAAGCTCGTTGCGCTTGATTTCAAGCTCCTGCTTCTTTGACTCGATTTCCTCCATCTTTGTCATGAGGTCGTCAAGTATCGCGCTGTCCTGCTTAGATACAGACCTAATCATTTCCGCTCTGGTGAGCATTGCGCTCATGTCAGGGCAGGTGAGTAAAACCTCAAGAGTGGATGCCGAGCCCGATACATACATGGCCCTAAGCCTTTGGCAGTATAACGCATAGGTGCTGTCAAATTCTGCCTGCTTTGCATCAATCTCTGCCTGAGTTTGAATAATCTCATCCTCGATGCTTGTTATTTTTGATTCGATGGCATTTATCTCCGCCTGAAGAGCAGCCTTGCTGTCCTCAAGGGAATCAATCTTGTCTTGAAGAAGACCTATCTTTGACTCAAGCGCATTGAGATAATCCTGAGTCTTGTTCTTTTCGCTTGCAAGACTGTTTATTTTGCTTTGAGCATTGTTGATTTCCTGCTGTATTTTTTCTTTTTCACTTCTAAGCTCTGCAGTGGACTTTGCCTCGGCGGTAATGCCGAAGGTGAATGCGGTTAGCATAAGTGCCACGCTCATTGCAAGCGACAGAGCTCTTTTGCCGTAATTAAACACCGCTGATTTCACTGCCTTCCTTATTAAGATATTTTCTCATTGTAATGAGTGAGCCGCCGACACCGCTTATTATGCCGATTGCAACGAATGCGCCGAGCATCGGCAAAGCGTAATCAATAAATTGAAGAGCCTTAAGACCGAGTGAATCAATAAGGTCCTTAAATTGAGTGATTGCAAGCTCATACACACCCCAAACAAGACCGAGGCTTATTATGCCGGAGGTGATGCCGAGTATGATACCCTCAACAACGAACGGTAGTCGCACAAACGAGTTTGTTGCACCGACCGATTTCATAATGCTGATTTCAAGTCGTCTGCTATATACAGTAAGCTTGATTGTGTTGGAAATGATAAATAATGAGATAAGGAATAATACAGAAATGATTACAAGAGCAATAACTGTAATTCCCTGTCTGATTGCAACAAGCTTTTGTGCAAGATTTTTATTTTCCCTGATAGTATCAATATTGTTGAGAGCCTTGAGCTTTGTAACTGTGTCGTCGAATTGATCAAGGTTTTCAACAGTAACCTTGTATGCGTCCGGAAGAGGAATATCCGTGCTTATTTCGGTGAAGAATTTAGCCTGTGCCTCCTCCATGGTTTCAAGCTGCTGCGCCCAAGCTGTTTCCTTTGATACAAATTCTGTTGAGAGGATATTTCCGCAAGCCTTGATGTCGGCATCCATTTGAACAATTTGGTCCTCGGGAGTGCCGTCTGCGATATATACCATGATAACATTTTCCTCTTCAATTCTTGCAAGAAGAGAGTCGATGTTGAGGAATATCATCGACGCAGAGCCGATAAGCACAAGACAGCTCATAAGTACACAAATTGAAGCAATGGACATCATTCTGTTAGTCCAAGTGTTTCTAAAACCCTCTTTGATAAGATATTTTAAGCTTGCTCCTGTCATTATTCCTCACCTCCCTTTGCTGTAAGCCTTTTATCAGCACTGTCGTCGGAAACGATGTCCTCAAGATTATCAAAAACATCATCGTCCGAATCCTTTGCAATTTTGCTGATGTCAACATTGTCGATGGCAACATCCTCCTCAAAGAAGAACATATCAGTCTCCTGCTTCGGATCGTCGCCTGTAAACTGAGCGTGAGTGGGATCGGGAGTGTCGGATACAACCTCGCCGTTTTTGATAACGATAACGCGCCTTTGGAATGAGCGAACAAGGTCGTGCTCATGTGTAACCATGATAACGGTTGTGCCGGCGTTGTTAATCTTAGTGAGAAGCCCTACAATCTCATGGCTCATTTCGGGATCGACATTACCGGTCGGCTCGTCCGCAATAATAACCTTTGGGTTGTTAACGAGAGCTCTTGCAAGAGAAACTCTCTGCTGCTCACCACCGGAAAGCTCATTTGGGTATGCCCTTGCCTTTTGGCTGAGACCGACAAGCTGAAGAATATAAGGAACTCTTTTTCTGATTTCCTTTTCCTTTGCGCCGATAACTCTCATGGCGAATGCAACATTATCATAGACAGACATTTTTGGAATAAGCCTGAAATCCTGGAATACAATGCCCATTTCTCTCCTGTAATAAGGAACATTCTTTTTCTTGAGAGTAGAGGAGTTGTAATCGTTGAAAATGATTTCGCCCTCTGTCGGCTTTTCCTCGTGCATGATGAGCTTAAGGAAGGTACTCTTTCCCGCACCTGATGAGCCGACAACGAATACAAATTCGCCGTCCTCGATTTTGATATTTACATTTGACAGCGCGTGTGTGCCGTTGCTGTCATATACCTTTGATACATTTCTGAATTCAATCACTGCTTTAACCCCTTAACATAAATATAAATATGCGATGGTCGCAATTTGACAATCTTCTCATACAAAATATATAATATAACAAGTTATAGAATAAATCAAGAATTTTCTGTAACTCTTTTGTAAACCAAAATTTACAAGAATGTAAAGTGCAGGACCGAATCAGCCTATTTGACATTTATACTACAATGGTATAAAATAACCAACAAGGATGTGAAAGGCATGAAATTATCATTTGTGTGTCCGTGCTATAACGAGGAGGCTAATGTTGAGCCGTTTCTTGGCATGATTTTTGACAGCTTTCCGGTCGTTGAGGATTACGAGGTTGTTTTTGTTAACGACGGCAGCACAGACAACACCTTTAAAAAATTGAAGGAGCTTAAGCAAAAAAGCTCACAGAATATCAAAATAGTGAATTTTTCAAGAAACTTCGGCAAGGAGTCGGCTATGTATGCCGGCTTGCAAAACGCCTGCGGTGACTTGATTACGATTATCGACACCGACCTTCAGCAGAGTCCGGAGGTTGTCAAGGGAATGATTAGTATTCTTGACCAAGACAGTAGCGTTGACTGCGTTTGCGCGTGTCAGGAGACAAGGAACGAAAGCAAATTTGCAATCCTTTGCAAGAAGGCGTTTTACAGATTTGCCGATAAATTTACCGACACGCATTTTGTTGACGGTGCGTCGGATTTCAGAACAATGCGCTCCTATGTTAAGGACGCAATATTATCACTTGGCGAGTATCACAGATTTTCAAAGGGTATATTCAGCTGGGTAGGCTTTAATACCGTGTATATTCCGTACACTGCAAACGAAAGGCAAAACGGCAAAAGCAGCTTCAATTTCTTTAAGCTGCTTCGCTACGGAGTAGGGGGCATCATTGCATTTTCAACCGCTCCGTTAAAGATTGCGGCAGCGCTCGGCGGAACATCAACAATCTTCAGCATTGTGTATATGATTATTACAATTGTCAGGAAGCTTGTAAGCGACATCAATGTTGACGGCTTTACACAGCTTGTAATACTTATTGCGTTTCTCGGCGGAATACAGCTTTTCTCAATAGGTGTTATCGGCGAATACCTCGGCAAAAGCTACATTCAGTCAAAGCAAAGACCGATATACATCGCTAAGGAAATTATTGATTACAAGGGTAATGAAAAATAAAGAAAGCACTCTCGCGATTGAGAGTGCTTTTATCTTTACAGTCTTCAAAGTCTTCAAATAATCAATATTTTTCCGTTGCAATCCACATTTCATTCGCCTTTTTGACGGCGAGAAACGAGTATGCGAGGCATTTGTTTGTTATAGCCTTTGCACTTGCAATGTGCCTGCTTACAGTCGGCTGACTGAGCTTGAGCTGTCGCGCTATTTCCGTTTGGGATTTACCGTGAACATAAAACAGTCGCAGGCAAAGGCTTTGACGCGCTGTCAGCTCATTTTCGATTATGCGGGGCAAAACATAAGAAATTGCTTTAATCATGATTTTTTGCTCGTCGTGCTCACATTCCTCATAGGCGTTGATATCGGTCATATAGGCTTCAACAAAATCTATCATACATCCTCCTGTTCGTCGTAGTAGCTTGATAATAGGCTGTAAATGCGCTTGCAGTCGCAAGCCATGTCGTAATAGGTTTTCATTTTTCTTCTGAGTATAAGCAAGTCGTTGCCTCTGTAAACGCAAAGCAGAGGCTTAAGTCCGTCAAGCTTTGCACTCAATATTTTGTATTGCTGTTCGTATTCTTTTGCTAATTCATCAATAGTCAATTTGCTGCCCTGCCTTTCATGTAATAAGACGACGCTTTTGAGTGGGAAAAAGGTCTGTCTGCATCTTTCATATTAGACGAACATTTGTTCATAGTCAATTTGGCACATAGCTGAGTCCGCAAAAAGTCACCATAAGCAAATAGTTATATAGTAAAAACGCTATAAAATTTTCCGCAAAGCTCTTGACAGGTTATGCAAAATATACTATAATACAGTTGACTTTAGGTTAGGTAACTGACTTAAACAGTCCTCCACAGTTTGTAATGACATAAAGAAGAAGGCAGGGTGAACTCCCTGCCTTTTTCTTTCGCTGCCAAATATCGCCTCAAACGCTTTATATCGCGACATCAGGACATACACGAGGTACATCCTGTCTCTTATACACATCTGACGCTGCCGACGAAGGCTTAGGT